>CAYYTD010000054.1:0-8723 GCA_964474475.1 uncultured Oscillospiraceae bacterium
TCAAGCCTGTTATTTGGCAGGTTCGGCAAAGGCAAGGTTAGTATGAGATTATCCAAAATCCTATTCAAAGCTATCGACAAGTTAACCTACTTGCCCGTCAATCCCGCCAAGGAAAGGGAAAAGCTTGCCGACGTGCTCTACGTCAAAGATATCCACTATTCCAAGCAGTATCCCGATTTGGCTCTGGATATCTGCTACCTTCCCAAGCCGAGTGGCACCTACCCCGTAATAATGGAAATTCACGGCGGCGGTTTTTCGGCGGGGGACAAAAGCTATCGTGAAGTGCTTTGCAAGTACTACGCAAAGCATTGCGGTGCGGTGGTGGTCAACGTCAACTACGGTTTAGGGCCGGAAAGGGTTTGTCCCGTTCCCGTACAAAATCTTGTAGAGGCTGTCAACTGGGTGTACGCCCACAGGCGCAAGTATCGGTTGGATCTTTCTCGGTTCATCGTCACGGGCGACAGCGCCGGGGCCTACTATTCCTGCATGCTTTCCGTTTTGCAAAGCAGTTCATTTTTGCAAAGCTTGTACGAGTGTTCTCCCAAAGTAAAGTTTTCGGGGGCGGTGCTCAACTGCGGCGTGTACGACATGCCCACGGCATTGAACAAAAAAATGCTTTTCAATCTCACCAGCGAAGTTTTTGAGGATATAACGGGTACCACGCTTAACAAATTTGGCAGCTACGCCTATCGTGACGGCATTTCGCCCCTTTCCCACGTAACGTCAAGTTTTCCGCAATCGCTGCTCATTTACGCCCGCAAGGATGCCCTTTGCAACGGTCAGGGGGAGAGCATGGCAGACAAGCTTACCCAAGTGGGTGCCGATTTTGAAGTGACTTACAGCGAAAACTTTTTGGATAACCACACTTACAGCCTAATGTGGTACAGTTCCAAGGCAAAGGAAACCAACGCACGCATTTTGCAGTTTATGCAAAGGCATTTTCAATCTTCTCCGCAGGGCAATGCCGGCGGAAGTTTGCCCAACGGTTCTTGCGCAAAGGGGCAAGCGAAAGTTGGCTCCAAGGGGAACGGTTCCCCATCGCAAGATACGGAATCACCTCTTTGCAACAAAGTGCCTTAACTTTTGCCCGTTAATGGTACTTTTGAAACGCAAAATGCTTATCGAAGGCTCGCACGCGGAATCATCCACCAAGCGCCACGCCAAAAGCGTGCATCGTGTAACCATTCAACGGCAAAACGAGTATTCAATAGTAAAGCATACAAAAAACTGTCGGCAGGCATTTGCTTGTCGACAGTTTTTTTGTAATGATATTTTTTAGTTTCAATCAACTATTATTTAGTTTAAATGAATTTGTTTTTGTAATCAAATGATTTTTTTCAACCTTTCACACAATACGGCAACGTTTGACGTTTTGCGTGTTAATTGTCGTCTTGTTCTCAACGTGGGGCTATTCACCCTTCATTTTTTTCTTGATGGCATCGCAAATCATGGATATTGCAATTACGTTGTTGCCTCCTTCGGGGATAATCAAGTCGGCTTTCACCTTAGATGGCTCCACAAATTTCTCGTACATGGGCTTTACGGTGGCGGTGTACTGTGCAATAACCGATTCCATACTTCTACCGCGCTTGTTCACGTCACGGCGAAGTCGGCGAATAAACCTCACGTCGGCATCGGTATCCACAAACAGTTTCACGTCGCACAGGTCGCACAGCTCTTTGTCGGTAAAAATCAAAATGCCTTCCACAATAATCAGCTCCGCACTGTGCGTTTTTTCCCATTCGTCGTTGCGCTTGTGACGGCAAAAGTCGTAAGTGGGGTGCATTACATCACGCCCTTCTTTCAGTTGCTTAACGTGTTCCACCAATAGCGAAGTTTCCAGCGAATCGGGGTGGTCGTAGTTGAGCTTTTTCCTTTCTTCAAAGGGCATATCGGGGTGGTCTTTGTAGTAGTAGTCGTGCGAAAGTATCACCGCTTGTTTGCCAAAGTACTGGTTAATTTTTCTTGCCACGGTGGTTTTGCCCGATCCGGTGCCCCCTGCAATGCCAATAACTATTCTGTTCATGCTTTTGCCCTCCGCCGTTTATTGTATCATTGCATCAAGCATCGTGTCAAATATTGTAAATAAAAAACTTTTCTTTGTCTGCAAACAATTCAAAATGCCGCAAAAGGGTAGACAAAATATTTTAAAGCATTGTTAAAATGCCCTCAAAGTATTGAAATATTTTTTTCTTTTTGCTATACTATCGGGGCTATGGAACAAATTAGTGTAACTGCCGAGCTGCTTGCTCGGTTCAATAGTAATCCCCAATCCCTCATTTTGGCAGGATATGCACAAAATTTCGATAGTGCCCTCCTTTACCGCAATGGCGACGACTTTGCTGTGGTGGTGCCTACGGGACAAGACTCTGCCGACGTGGCTCTTCTTTGCCAAGATTTTTCTTTCGTTGGGCAACTGATGGAACAGGTCGGCTGCAAAGAGTACAAGTTTTGCGGCGTCACACGCCCCCTTGCCGACTATTTGCAGGCGCATTACCCCGTAATCATGCTCACTCGTTGCGGTTTGTTCGTTTACGACGGTAACCCCCTTCCGCCAAGTGGCAATGCCGATTTGCGCCCCTTGCCCGCATCTTACGCACAAAGCGTGTCGGACGGCACCTTTTACCACGCCGACGTAGAGCAAATTTCTCGTTGCCTGTCAATGCACCCCAGTGTTGCCGCATTTGAAGAGGGCAATCCCGTTTGCTGGTGCTTGCTTCACGAAGAGGGCAGTTTGGGCATGCTTTACACCTTGCCGCAGTATCGCCGCAAAGGTTACGCCCTTCAAGTAATGGTGGAACTGTGCAAAAGGGTACTTGCGCGAGGTAACACCCCCTTTGCTTATATTGTGGAAGACAATGTGGCATCTCAAAGCCTTGCGCCCAAGTACAACTTGCAGCGTGTGGGCAACGGCGATTACGTCACGGTGGTTTTGCAGTAAAGGCGTTGCAAAAAATGAAGTTTTGCGTTTTAGGCGCACAGAGGTATATATGCAGTGGTTTTTAGATAGTATTAAAGAGTTAAGCAGTTGGACTGGTTGGCTGGGGCTGTTGGCATCGGCGCTGGTACTCGTGTCCTTTTTGATGAAAAACGAAAAGCAAATCAGGCTGGTCAACATTTTGGGCTGTGTCGTTTTCGTAGTGTACGGCTTTTTCATCAGCTCCTTTTCGGTGTGGTTCATGAACGGCGCTTTGGTGGCGGTGCACGTGGTCAAGCTTGTGGGTAGTTTCCGCAAAGAAAAGCAACAGCAACAAACTGCAGATGAGCAAGCTGCCGCACCTTCGGAAGATACTTCCTCGGCAGATTAACTTTTTTGCGTAAAAAATTGCAAATAAGCCAAAATAGTTGTGTAAAACAGTTTACAATTTTACACAATAATGCTAAATTAACTTGTACGCAAAAGCCGTGGGGAAGTTTTTCTTCTTACAAAGGTTGCAAAGGCATTTTGCAACTGCGGCAAAGGCGCAAAAATAATTAACGGTGAATTATTATGGGTAAGTACAGAAAGTGTCCTCGTTGCGACTTGAATTACATCACTGGCGACGCGGAAATGTGTGATATTTGCAAGGCAGAACTGGGCTTGGATAGCAGCATCGTGTTGTTGGACGACATCATCGACGACGATGAACCTCTCAAACTTTGCCCCGTTTGCAAAACGTCCTACATCGGTTTAGATGAAGAAATGTGCGAGAGCTGCTTGGCAAACGACAAGCAAACGCGCGAGCAAAGCATCGACGACGATGACGACGATTGGCGCAGCTACTTGGACGACGAAGATACCACCGACAGCGAAGAGGACGTAATTCCCCTCGAAGAGTTGGAAAAGGACGACGACTTCAAGGACGACGATTTCGACGACGAAGAAAACATGGATACCGACCTTGCCGACTATCCCGACGACTACGACGACGATTACGACTTTGACGACTACGACGATGACGACGATGACGACGATGACGAAGAAGACGAGGACGAGGATTTGTAATCCGCCTTTCGTTGCCGAGTTTAACGCTCAACGGTAGTGCCCACTCCCTTTTTGACCAACGCGGCAGGCAAGCAGACGAAATACGCCGTCCAACTTGCCACTTGCAGTTCAACATAATTGTAAAATGCTTACGATTTAGCAAATTTGTAGAATGTTTGTAGCTTAATAGAATTGTAAAACAAGGGAACTTTAGGGAACTTTAATAAAATTGCAAAATAAAGAACGGACGAATTTTCGCCCGTTCTTTTTTGCTTTGTCAAATATTGTTTTGTTTTAGCAGGGTTACTCAATTACCCACTCGCCGTTGCGGAAGAGGGGCGTCACAGAGCCGTCAAAGCCAATTCCGTCAATGTCAATATCCTTGGTGCCTACCATAAAGTCCACGTGTTCCAAGCTGCTGTTCATGCCGTGGGCGGCAAGTTCTTCCGGCGTCATTTCGTTGCCCTTTGCAACGGTGGTGGGGTAGCTTGCGCCAAAAGCAAGGTGGCAGCTGGCGTTTTCATCAAATAGGGTATTGAAGAAGAGAATTCCGCTTTCCGCAATGGGGGAGTGCTTGCCGATTAGGGCAATTTCACCAAGTGAAAGCACGCCTTCGTCCGTTTCAAGCAAGCCTTTAAGGGCGTCGTAACCCTTTTCGGCGGTAAAGTTTACAACCTTACCCTTTTCAAAGGTGATGGAAAAACCGTCAATAATGTTGCCGTTGTTCACCAAGGGGAGTGCGTTAACCACTTTGCCGTCAATCTTTTGGTTGTGGGGCGCGGTAAATACCTCTTCGGTGGGCATGTTGGCAGTAAAGGGCAAGCCGTCCTGTCCCATTTCTTCGGCGGCAATCCAGCAGTGATCTATTGCCAAACCCACTTTTAGGTCGGTGCCCTCTTTGTTGGTCATGTGGATGTACTCAAAGTTGTGGTCGTTCATGAATTTGGCACGGCGGTGAAGGGTGTCGATGTGCTTGCGCCAAGCGGCAGTGGGGGTTTCGCAGTCCAAGCGCATAATGTGTTCCATTGCTTTCCACATTCTTTCCATGCCCTCTTCGGCAGGCAAGTCGGGAAATACCTGTTTTGCCCAAGCAGGCGTAGGCACGGATACTATCGTCCAACGAAGGTAGTTAGACATGGTTGCCTTGCGGAATTTTGCAAGGGCTTTGTTGGTTGCAAGGCTTTCGGCGGCTACCTTTTCGGGGTCGCAACCGCTGTAAATAGCAGGGTTGCCTGCCGATATAGAAATAAGGCAGCATTTGCGTTCAATAAAGTAATCCGTTTGTGCCACTTCGTAGGAGGGGATGTCCTCTAACGATTCTTTGGATGCGTTGAGCATGGCAATTCTTTTTAGTTCTTCGTCCCTCCATTGCATCACAACCTTGCTTGCGCCAAGTTGGTAAGCCTTTTGAGCAATAAGATGGGCAAATTCGGCACATTTTACGTCGCAGCGGATGGCAACTTCCTGCCCCTTTTGCATGTTTGCCCCCACCGTAACGGCAAGTTCGGCAAAGTTTTCCATTTGTTTTTGTGTAAGCATAACTTCTCCTTACGTCGCTTCCCTTTTGCAATAGTGGCAATGGGGCGGTTTGCCCGTCCTTTGCGGAGCTATCGGGGAGCGAAAATAGATTTTTTTGTAATAATATTATAATTTGATGAGTAAAGCTTGTCAAGTAAAGTTGCCTTTTGCATTGCTTTTGTGGTATAATAATTGCAGCCGATTTCCGTCGTAGGCAGTCACACTGTGCAGTGCGCATCGGCAAAACAATTCACGAGGTTATCATGAACAATCCCATTGCAACCATCACCATGCAAAACGGCAAGAGTATCAAGGTCGAGTTGTATCCCCAAGTAGCACCCAACACTGTCAACAATTTCATTCATTTGGCAAATTTCGGTTTTTACAACGGACTTATTTTCCATCGCGTAATTCGCGGCTTCATGATTCAGGGCGGTTGCCCCCAAGGAAGGGGAACGGGCGGTCCCGGCTATTGCATCAAGGGAGAGTTCTCTCAAAACGGCTTTGCCAACACCCTCCAGCACGAACGCGGAGTTATCTCCCTGGCACGTGCTCAGCATCCCGACAGCGCCGGCAGCCAGTTCTTTATTATGCATGCCGATGCTCCCCATCTCGACGGTGCCTACGCCGCATTTGGCAAGGTAATCGAGGGTATGGACGTGGTGGACGAAATCGCTGACGAGTACACCGACTTTTCCGACAGACCTTACGAAAAGCAGGTCATGAAGTCTGTTACGGTAGAAACTTTCGGCCAAAGCTATCCCCAACCAAACAAGGTATAATGCAATTCAAAACTGTCGCACGGTTCAACTGCGGCAGTTTTTTTGTGGCTTATGGCAAATCATTTTGCAGTTTTAGGCAAATTTGTTTTGCTTTCTATTGAAAATCTCTTTGCCTTTTTTGGCAGTCTTTTTGCCTTTTTGGTCAAATCTTTTTGCGGCCTTTGGTAAGTTATTTTGCATTTTTTAGCAAATTGCATCATTTTGAGCCGTCATTATGGTATTGACAAAGAGCAAATCGGTAGTATAATATTTGATGGGGCAAAAGTCGCGCCCTTTAATTTGCAGTTTTCGGTTGTAAAGCAAGTAAATAGCGGCAACCGTTTTCAAATACACAGCTTGTTTTTTCGTTGCCGTCCGTTAGTGAAATTACCTTCGGCAGGGGATAGGCAAGCATTAGGAGTACAAGGAGTAAATGTTTAACGTAACTATTCAAGGCAAAAAAATTCAACTGGACGAAAAGACCAAAATTCTCAACCTCATCGACGATCCGGACAAAAGGTTTTTCGCTGCCAAGGTAAACAACCGTTTGAGAGAGCTCACCTACGAACTCAGTTTCGATTCGGACGTGGAGTTGCTTTCGTTGGATAATTCCGACGTGATGAAGGTGTACGAGGCAAGTTTGCGTTACTTAATCGTAATGGCGTTCCACAACGTCTATCCCGATTATCAGGTCAAAATCTCTTACGCCATTTCCCGTTCCTTCATGGTGTCCGTCGTGTCGCCCAAGGTGGTAATGGACACCAAAATGCTTTGCGCGGTAACGGAAGAAATGCACCGTTTGGTAGCCGAGGACCTTCCGTTTGAAAGGTACAGCATGAGCAAGGAAGAGGCGTTTGCCTATTTTACCGAGCACAATCAGGTCGACAAGGCACAAACGCTTGCTTATCGTCCCGAGAAGGTTTGCCATTTTTACAAATGCGGCGACTATCTAAATTATATGTACGGCTACATGGCGCCCTCCACGGGGTACGTTAGCAAGTTTAAGCTTTTCTGTTACGACGGGCACTTCATTGCACAGTATCCCCGTTACGAATTCGGCGGTCAAATTCCTCGCTTCCAAGACGAGCCCACCTTTTCGCTCGTGCAAAAGCGTGCCAACAAATGGGCAAAAATCTGCAATGCGGAAATTATTTCCAAAATTAACGATCACGTCAAGGAAGATACCTACGTCGACTTCATCAACATGAACGAAACTTTGCACAACGACATGCTTCACGACCTTGGCGACAAAATTGTTGGTGACATTGAAAACATTCGTTTGATCTGCATTGCAGGTCCCTCCAGTTCGGGCAAAACCACCTTTTCCAACCGCTTGCGCATCGAGCTAATGTCACGCGGCATCACGCCACTGCGTATTTCGCTGGACATGTATTACAAGAATAGGGAAGATATTCCCGTGGACGAAAATGGCGACAAGGACTTTGAGCACATCGACGCGCTGGACGTAGACCTGTTCAACCAGCACATTCTTGCACTCATCAACGGCGAAGAAGTGCAACTGCCCGTTTACCGCTTTGGCGATGGTAGGGCAGCGGAGGGTATTCCCACGCGTATAGACGCCAATACGCCCATCATCATCGAGGGTATTCACGCCCTCAACGACGAGTTGTCTTACGCCATTCCCAAGCACCAAAAGTTCAAAATTTACATTGCGCCGCAATTCCAAATGAACGTGGACTTGCACAACCCCATCAGCTACACGGATATTCGCCTCATTCGCCGCATCGTGCGGGACAAAAAATATCGTGCTGCCTCGGCAGAGCGCACTTTGGAAATGTGGCCCAGCGTGCGTAGGGGAGAGTTCAAGTGGATTTACCCCTATCAGGAAGGTTGCAACTACGTGTACAACTCCGCCCTCACCTACGAAATGTGCGTAATGAAAAAATACGCTCTTCCCGCCCTTCAGGAAGTCAAGCCGGATAGCCCCTACTTTATCGTGGCAAACCGCCTCATCAAGTTCCTCAAGTACTTTAAGGATATGGATGACAAATGGGTACCCTGCAACTCCCTTCTCCGCGAGTTCATCGGCGGTAGCTGCTTTGCCGAAGTAGACGACTAACTTGTGAAGTAAATTTGAATCGGCATTTGATAATATCCTTCAATCTATCGTTTTAGCGAGTTTATCGGCATCAGCTGCTTTGTCGGAGCGGACGACTAACTCGTGCGACAAATTAAGCAACTGTTTTGACAAAATTGACAACTAACTTGTACAGTAAATTGATTAGTCGTTTTGCCGCAGCCGTACTTGACGTCCAATAGGATATACCTAACTTGTGCTGCAAATTGAGTGGTTTTTTTGCCGAAATTGGACGATTAACTTATGCGGAAAATTGAGTGGCCGTTTTGGTGTATTGTTCAAGTACTTCTTTGAGAGTACTGTTCTGACACTTCTTTTTGTATGCTGCTCACACACCCCTTGCCTCTCCCTGTGGGAGAGGTGGCCGAGCGCAGCGAGGACG
>CAYYTD010000055.1:0-8555 GCA_964474475.1 uncultured Oscillospiraceae bacterium
CTTTTCACGGCGAAAAGACGGGTAGCTTTGCCGTCAATCGAGACATGCAAATTTTCCATTGTTTCGGCTGTGGCGAAAGCGGCGACGTAATCAAGTTCGTGCAAAAGTACGAGTCTTGTTCTTGGTACGAGGCGTTAGAGATGCTTGCCAAGCGCGCCAATCTCAAAATGCCGGAAAACGCTCGCACCCGCCGCGACTACGACTACGAAGCTCGCAAAAAGCAGCGTGATTTGCACCTTGAAATCTGTCGCGAAACGGCAATTTTCTATTACAAGGCTTTCCGTAGCGACAAGGGCAGCAAGGCGCGCGCCTACATGGAAAGTCGCGGGTTCGATGCCGCCACTCTCAAAAAGTTCGGCATAGGCTACTCCCCCAACGGCAAAGATTTGCTTTCCTACCTTCTTCCCAAGTTTTCTCGGCAAAGCCTCATCGACTGCGGAGTTGTCAAAACCACGCAGGACGGCAACGCTTACGATGCATTGTCGGGTAGGCTCATCGTCCCCATTTTTAACATGCAGGGCAAGGTAATTGCCTTTGGCGGTAGGGGACTCGAAAAGCGTACCATCGAGCGCGGCAAGTACAAGAACACTGCCGATACCCTTCTTTTCCGCAAGACGGACAACCTTTTTGCCATCAATTTGGTCAAGGAAGAAAAGCAACAAGGTCCGCTGCCCAACGTCGTCATCGTCGAGGGGTACATGGACGTAATTGCCATGTATCAGGCAGGGTTCAAACGGGCTGTGGCGTCTATGGGCACCAGCCTCACGCAAAATCAGGCAAAGCTTTTGTCCCGCTTGACGGACGTAGTGTATGTCTGTTACGACGGCGATGCCGCCGGGCAAAAGGCAACGGTTAGGGGAATGGACATTTTGGATGCCGCAGGACTGGAAGTCAAGGTTATGTCCGTACCGGAAAATCTCGATCCGGACGAATATATCAAAAAGTACGGCGCCCAAGCCTTCGAAGGGCTCATTTCCGAGGCGCTTTCTCTGCCCGATTACAAACTCAAATTGCTCGACGAAGCTTTCCCCATCAACAGTGCGGATGCCGCCAAGCGCAACGATGCCCTTCCCAAGTACGTAAACGGCGCTCTCAAAATGCTCAAGCAGTTAGATGACGTGCGGCAAACGCAGTATATTTCGGCAGTTTCTCTCAAAACGGGCTATTCGCAAGAGTACCTTCGCCGCAAGTTGGCAGGCACCTCGGTCGAGGCAGAACCGCGCAGGGATTCCACCGAACAACAGGGTTCGGCTCCCGTTGCCGATTCCCCCGAACTCAAAGCCAAGTTTTTCGTTGCAGCTTGCCTGCTCCACGGCGAAAGTTACGCCGCACTCGACCAAAAGCCGCTGTGCAACACGCCCTTTTTGAGCAAACTGTACGATTACCTGCTGGATTGCACAAGCAAAAACGTCAAGCCGCAGGCGGACATGATGTACACCGTGTGCGCCGACGGAACTCGTCAGGAGTTCGATGCCGTTTTAAGCGTCGATTTGTCCCCCAACAAGAAGGACGTCAACCGCCAATATTTCAACGAATGCAAGCGCCTTTTGCAGGTGGAAAAGCTCAAGGCAGAGCGCACCTCC
Source organism: uncultured Oscillospiraceae bacterium (assembly GCA_964474475.1). Lineage (GTDB taxonomy): Bacteria > Bacillota > Clostridia > Christensenellales > CAG-314 > Fimimonas. Next base: position 1,584 of record CAYYTD010000055.1, read on the forward strand.
CTGCTTGCGGAAATCAAGGCAAATCCCTCCCGCTCGGAGGAGCTTTTGCCCCGCCTTGCAGAAATCAACTCACAAATCAACGGCTAAAACAAAACTGCAACGGCTAATTCGGCTATTCACTTTTGCCATTGCCGTTTGATAGCAGAAAACTCAAACAGGCTCTATCTACATCGCGGCCAACCTTCGCCGCTCAATAGCAGACAAGCACAGCAAGTACTTTCTATACGCGGCTAACCCTTGCCGCTCGATAGTCTTGAAAAACATAGTAAGTGTTTTTTGCACGCGGCTAACCCCCTGCCGCAAAAATAAAATCACAAACCAATAGTTATTTACAATCGCACAATATTCAATGCCAAAGGCACAAGTTTAAGGAGACAACATGGAAGTAACTCAAGAATTTATGCAAAATTTGCTCAACGAAGTCAAAACCAACGGTAGCGATTCCGTCACCTTCGACGAGTTAGAGGCAAAACTTGAAAAGCTTGAATTAACTCCGGAGCAAAATGCGGAGTTGTACAAGTTTTTAGAAAACAACGGGCTCAAAATCGTCGATTCCTTCGACCGTGACAGCACTTCGTTGTACAAGGGCATCGGAGATGTCGCCGTCGACGATCCCGTCAAAATGTACCTCAAGGATATCGGCAAAGTGCCCCTTTTGTCCGCCGACGAAGAGGCGGATCTTGCCAAGCGCATGATCGAAGGGGACGAAGAAGCCAAGCGCCGCCTTTCGGAGGCAAACTTGCGTTTGGTAGTGTCCATTGCCAAGAGGTACGTCGGGCGTGGCATGCTGTTTTTGGATTTAATCCAAGAGGGCAATTTGGGACTTATGAAGGCCGTCGAAAAGTTCGATTACACCAAGGGCTTCAAGTTCAGTACCTACGCCACCTGGTGGATTCGTCAAGCCATCACCCGTGCCATTGCCGACCAAGCACGTACCATTCGTATTCCTGTACATATGGTCGAAACCATCAACCGTCAAGTTCGCGCACAACGCGCCCTGTTGCAAGATTTAGGTCGCGAACCCACTCCGGAAGAAATCGGTGAGTACATGGGCATTCCCGTCGAAAAGGTTATCGAAATTCAAAAGATAGCACAAGATCCTGTCAGTTTGGAAACGCCCATAGGCGAAGAAGAGGATAGCCACCTAATGGACTTTATCGAGGACACCAAGACCATTGCCCCCAGCGACATGGCAGCACAGTCCATGCTCCGCGAGCAGCTCATCTCCGCCCTGCACAAGCTCACCCCGCGTGAAGAAAAGGTCATTCGCCTTCGTTACGGTTTAGACGACGGCAAGGGACGCACCTTGGAAGAAGTAGGCAAGGAATTCAACGTCACTCGTGAGCGTATCCGCCAAATCGAGGCAAAGGCTCTCCGCAAGTTGCGCAACCCCACCAAGTCCAAAAAGTTGCGCGATTATCTCGACTAATGCTTTCTTACAGACTTAACAGAATTATCGCCGCCATTCCGCAGTGCAATTCGCTTGCGGATGTCGGTTGCGATCACGGCTTCGTGGGCATTCAAGCGCTCACACGCGGCATTGCCAAGCAGGTTATCTTTGCGGACGTTTCCGCCGAAAGCCTTGCCAAGGCTCGGCAAAATATTCCACAAGAGCTAATGCCTTGCGCAAGTTTTATTTGTCAGGACGGTCTTGGCAGTTTGCAGTGCGATTGTGCAGTCATTGCAGGCATGGGCGGCAGAGAAATCATCTCCGTTTTGCGCAATGCGGAGTTTTTGCCGCAGTATCTGGTTTTGCAACCCATGAAGAACCAGCCCGATTTGCGCAAGTATCTGGCGGAGGAGTACCACGTTGCCACCGACGAAAAGTTTTTCGACGGCAAGTATTACGATTTAATTTTAGCAATCAAGGGCAAGGGAGAGGCGCTTACCGATTTGCAACTGCTTTTCGGCAAGACCAATCTGCAACGCCCTTCGGAAGATTTTCGCCGTTTTTTGGCGGAAGAAGAGAACAAATACACACAAATATTGCAGCGGTGCAATAGTAGCGACGTAGCAAACAAGTTGCATTACGTTCGTCGCGCATCGCTTATCATTCAGGAGGTTCAATCATGATTCAGCAAGAAATGCTTCGTTACCAAACTTTAGACGGCGAACTCAATCGCATCGAAAGAGATTTGCGCAAAAACGAGTTTTTCATCAAGCGCAAGCAGTACAAGGGGCTCAAGCAGGAGTGCGACGACAAACTTGCCAAGTTAGAAATTAAAGCGGCAGAGCTCAAGTCGCAGTTCGATTCCGCCATGCACACTCTCAACACCGTCAGCGCCGTGGTAGAAGAGTACACCAAGGAAATCGAGGCAATTCAAGATAACGACGAACTCAGCTACATGAACAAAAAACTTGCCGAGCAAACGGAGTTGCTTGCTTCGGTCGAAAGGGACGTCAAGCGCGTGCAAAAGGAAGGTGCGGAAATCGCCCGCCTGTTCGACGAAATCAGCGCCAAGCTGCCCAAGGTAATTGCAGGGTACAACAAGTGCAACGATGCCTTCAACCAAGCCGCCGCCGTCGTCAAACCGCGCGTTAACGACATCAAAAAGGAACAGTTGGAACTCAAAAAGGCCATCGATCCCGAACTGTTCGAAAAGTATCGCAAGATAGCCGATGGACAGGTCATGCCGGTATTCGTCCCCCTCAAAGACGAGTGCCGTTGCGGCGGTTGCCAAATGGAAATGCCGCGCGCCGTCATCGATGCTCAAATCAGCGAACACGGCTTTGCCCGCTGCGAACACTGCGGCCGCATCATCTATCGCCCGTAGTTTAGTTTGCTTTCGGTGTTTTTCTCACTGCTCACACTTTTTTACCGCCTTCGCTTTTTGGTTTTATGTTAAATTCGGCAATTAAGCAAGGCACAAATATCGGTTAGCCGTGGCAAGCACAAGTTTGTTTTTTGCAAGCGGTTAGTAAAATTAAGCCGTCGGGCAAGTAGTGCAAAGCACAATAGTAAAAAGGTTGTAAATTTTTTCCGTCGGGGCGCAATTTTGCTTGAAAATAGTCGCGGCGTAATGTACAATTGTCTTATGGAGGGTAAATAATCATGCAAAACGTAACCATCATTCAGCACCCGCTCATCTCACACAAAGTTGCCATGTTGCGCAACAAGCAAACCAATACCAAAATGTTCCGCGAGCTTGTGGAAGAAATTTCCACCCTTCTCACCTACGAGGCATTCAAGGATATCCCCACGGTAGAGGAACAAGTGGAAACTCCGTTGGAAGTCACCACTCAACAGGTCATTGCGGAAAATTCCATTGCCATCATTCCCATTTTAAGGGCAGGCTTAGGCATGGTAAACGGCGTTCACACCCTTTTCCCTTCGGCAAAAGTCGGCCACATCGGCATGTATCGCGATGAAGAAACCTGCTTGCCGCAGGAGTATTATTGCAAGCTTCCCAAGGATATCGACCGCAAAATTTCCATCGTACTCGATCCCATGCTTGCCACAGGCGGTAGCGCCATTGCCGCTGTCGATTTGCTCAAGTCCAAGGGCGCCAAGAACATCAAGTGCATGCACATCATTGCCGCTCCCGAGGGCATCGAGGCACTCCACAAGGCCCATCCGGATGTACAAATCTATTGTGCCGTGTGCGACCGCGAACTCAACGAGCACAGTTACATACTCCCCGGTCTTGGCGACGCAGGCGACAGACTTTTCGGCACCAAGTAATTGTAGTGTTTTCGTTAATAAAGTTTTTGCCCGCAACGCCCACGGCTCATCGAGCTTTCTTCGATAGCTCGTGCTTGTCGGCATTGCAACTGGGTTTTAACAAGCTAATTTAGCAGGTTGATTCTAATAGGCTGATTTATCAAGTAAATATCGTTAACAAAAAGGAGCAAACAAGTCGTTTGCTCCTTTTTTTGTCGTTTTTTGTCAATTTGTTTCTTGCCAATTTGCATTTTACTTTGCAGGGGCACGCCGTTCGGGGGCAAGGGGGCGCATTTTGGCAATGGCGGATGAGTTTTGCGCTTTCGGGCGTTTATTCACCCAAAGCCTCGTTGCAAAGGGCAATTATTTCTTCGCCGTACTTTTGCTTTCTCTTTTTCAAAACTGCCTTGTAGGCAAAGTAGTTGGCGGCGCACATTCCCATGCCCGCAACGCCCACGGCAATGCCAATCACGGGGCTAAGGCTTGCGCCGATAACCTTCATCGCAAGGCACATTCCCGTGCCGAAAACCAACGCGCTCACGCTGCCTGCAATGCACGCCCAAATTGTGGGTGCAAGTTTCACTTTCTTGTCAAGTTGCTTAATTTTTTCCGCTTTTGTTTCTTCGTGAGGAAGGTATTCGTTTTTAATTTGTGCAATAGTGTTTTTTTCGTTAATCATGGTGGTATCTCCTTGTTTTGTTTTATGGCTCTATTATATACCCCCGTCATTGCCGAAAAGTTAATCGATTATTTTTGTTTTGTAAGTTGATTGTTGCCAAATTGTAAAAATGCGTTTTAGAGGGTTTTTTCTCTAAAAACGCATTTTGCTTACTTCGTTATTCTCTTTTTTAGCGATGCTTTTTTGCTTTCCCGTAGGTAACTCACGTTGCCACTTTGGTTGCATTGTTAAGCTTGTTGCTCGGCAAATTGCGCAATATGGTTCGCGGTTGCCTTTTTCTTCTTGCAACTGTGTAGCTTTCTGCCTTCGTTGGTCTTTTACGCCTTTCAAGCGTGGTGGCTTTCGCATTTCGACAGGGCAACGGGTTCCGCGCGTGGCACAACGGGTTTTGCTTGTGGCAAGTCGTTATTCAACAGGCAGTTGGATTTCTTCCGCGGTCCCTTCTTCGCCAAGCAGCTCTTCGGATATTTTCACTATTTCCTCGCCGTATTTTTTCTTGTTTTTTGCCAAAATAAGGTTGTGCAAGGGGTATGCGGCGGCAATGGGAAGGCAGCCTGCAAGCATAACGATTATTCCTGTCGTCAGCATGTTCCATTCAAGTACCATCGTAAGGCCCAAGCCAAATACCAGCGTACCCACGATGCCCAGCGAAAGGCTTACTGCCGTGGGCGACCGTTTAACCTTTTTGTCAAGATGGCGCAACCTTTCCATTTTGCTTTCCGTCGGCGTTTCGGCGGAGTACCTTCTTTTAATGTCCTCAATTTCTCGGCGTTCTTCCTTTGTCGGCGCAGAGTAATTGTAGCTAAATTTATTCTCGTCCATCAACTTTCTCCTTGTTGGTTTCTCATTTTTTTGCATGCGTTCACAATGGTCAGTATTGCAATGGCAACGGTGCAGGCACAGGCGGCAAAGCCTGCGGATGCTTTCAGCGGTAGCATATCGCTTTCTCCGCCAAATGTTGCCAGTAGCACGGTGGTAAGTGACGCAATAGACATGCACGCATCGGCAAAGTTCACGTTGCGCAGCGCTTGTACGACCGGGTTGGCAAATTTTTTAGCCTTGCGCAGGTTAATTATTGCCATGGTCATTTTGTAAAAGGCGTGCGCGGCGTTGGCAATAGCCATTATTTGCCCCTTTTTCACCGGCATACCGTCAATGGTCATTTTGGTCACCGCAACGCAGGTGGCAGCGGCAAGTATAAGCAAAAATATTCCGCCGGATAGGTACACGGCATCGTAACTTTTTTCCAGTTTAGCAGGACTGTCAGCGTATTTTTTGCGGCACTTTGCTGCCGATGTCAACACAACCGCACGGAAAAGTATCAGGGCAAAGTAGTACGCGGCAATGCAAGCATACCACGACAGTCGGTAGTTTATTGCACTCACCAGGTTCATCACGGCAAACGCAACTGTGGTGGCAAGGGAAATTGCTGACCAAAACACCGTGCCGAATCCGTAGTTTTCCACAACGTTTGCAGCAAATTTGTTGGATTTTATGGCGCCCATTACGCTTTTTTTCAACGTCGGTGCGTAAAGGACGATGGTGTACACGGTGTACGCAAGGCTTATTGCCGCCACGGCGTAGGCAGCGTATCCTACGGCGGCAAGCAGAGAATTTTCACTCCCGACTATCGCCAAGGCTATCGCGCCCCCGCAGCTCAACGCCGTCAACAGGTACACGAGTGCAAGCCAACCCCCTTTCGGGCGTTTAAGCCATTGCCACAACGTCGCCTTTTCGGTTTTCTCACCTTCCCTTGCGGGCTTTCCTTCCCTTGCGGAATTGTTTTTCGTCGCTCCTTCGCTTTCGGCTTGTCTTCCGTTTTCGGAACCGCTTTCTATCGTTTTTTGACTGTCAGTAGTGCTGACGGTTGTTTGTTCCCTTTCGGCACCGTTTTCCGTCCTTTGCTTAACGCCGTTGCCGTTAGTTTGCCCGCACTTTACGTCGTTTTCCGTCCCTTGTTTTGTGCAACTGTCGTCCGCTACTTCGTTTTCTGCTTTTCTTTCGCTTTCTATCGTTTGTTGATTGTCTGCAACAGTGCCATGTTGATTGTCAGCAGTAGTGCCAACCGTCCTTTGTTCGCAGTCGGCATTTTCGGCGTTTATTATCTCCGTTTTGGGGTTATTAGCGCTCATTTGCCGCTCCTTTAATAATCACGGTAAATTTGCTCCCTTCTCCGGGTTTGCTCTCCACCGAAATCTCACCGCCCAGCACGTCAACCACCTTTTTCACAAGAGCAAGGCCAAGCCCGTTGCCCTCTTTGGCGTGCGAAGTATCCCCTTGGTAAAACTTGTCAAAAATTCGTCTGCCCGTCTCCTCGTTCATACCGCACCCGTCGTCGCAAATAACGAACACGGCGTTTCCGTTTTCAGCTTTAACGGTGCATTTCACCTTCCCGCCGTAGTCCACAAATTTAATTGCGTTAGATAGCAAATTGTTCAGCACAATTTCCAGGTGCGGTGCAGATGTTATTGCACAAACCTCTTCGGCTTCGCATTGCAAGTTTATGTTTTTGCTTTCAATGGCGTCCTCAAAGGAAAACACCGTTTGCGCCAGCAATTCTTGCAGGTTTACTTTGGTCATTTCGGGCAAAAAGCGTTGGTTTTCCAGCTTGTTCAGTTTCAGCACGTTGCTC
>CAYYTD010000056.1:0-8410 GCA_964474475.1 uncultured Oscillospiraceae bacterium
AACGTGCCCGTCAAGCGTGGAGTGGGCGATACCTCTCTCAAAAAGCTTGCCGAGCTTTCCGCCGACTACGGCTTGTCCGCTTACGAACTCACCGGCGACGAGCGCAATTTGGAAAGGTTCAACTCCACAATGCGTGCCAAATTGGTAGATTTTCACAATCTTATTAGCAAGCTTATCGAAATCAGCCGCAATCGCACCGTGCAGGGCTTCACCCACGACGCACTGGAAATTTTGCAATTCCGCGAAGCCTACGTTCAACAGGGCGAAGAAGAGCGCGCCTTGAACGTGGATAACTTTGAAGAGTCCGTCAACGAATTCCAACAAACTTCCCCCACGGCAAACCTGCAAGATTACCTTCAAACGGTCAGTTTGTATTCTGACCTTGACGAAAGCGACGAATCCGACTACGTAACCATTGCAACCATTCACGCCGTCAAAGGGCTGGAATTTAAGAACGTGTTCGTGGTGGGGTTGGAAGACGGCATTTTCCCCTCGGGCCGTTCCACTTACGATTCCTCTCGCCTTGCCGAAGAGCGTCGGCTCATGTACGTGGCAGTCACTCGGGCGGAAAAACGCCTGTATCTCACACGCGCAAACTCACGCTTTATGTGGGGGCAGCGCAAGACTCAAATCGCCAGCAAGTACTTCAACGAAGTTAGCAAAATGCTCACTCCGCCAAGGCAGCCGGCTAATGAAAGGCAGCTTTCCGACGATAGGTTTTTAGATAGGCTCAACCGTTCGGAACCTACCATGCCCAAGGCGGCACCCAAACCGAGTGCAGAGCGCACAACGAGCTACCGCGTGGGGCAAATAGTCAACCACGATGCCTTTGGCGAAGGCATCATTCTCAAGCTGGATGGTGCTGTGGCGCAAATAGCCTTCAAGTCCGCAGGCAAAAAGACTCTCAATGTCAACTTCGCCCCCATGTCCCCTGCCAAAAAGTAGTGCAGTAAGGATAAGCGCGCGCCGGCAGACCATCGGCATCGACTTTGTACCTTGCACGCTTTTACGCGGCAAAATTCAACCTTTCAACAACTACGGCTTGCATTTTGGTGTGGCTCAATTATGGTAACAAAAGCATTTTTAGCCGCTATTCCCTGCAAGTAGCAGGGGCGGTATGGCTGAATAAGTAAATCAAACGGAGATTTTTCAATGGATAGTAACACTGCGTTACAAATGCAACAAATGGTGGATACTCTCAACGACTGGGCTTATCGCTACTACGTTTTAGACGATCCTTCTGTGCCGGATACCACCTACGATGCCCTTTACGACAGGCTTGTTTTGCTGGAAAAGCAAACGGGCGTAATTTTGCCAAATAGCCCCACGCACAGGGTTGGCGGCGAACCTCTCAAGGCTTTTAGTCAGCACACCCACCTTCAACGGCTGTACAGTTTAGACAAGGTTCAGTCCTTTGGCGAACTGGAAGAATGGGTTGGCAAGGTTACCAAGGCGCTGGGCAAGGTGCTTTTCACCGTCGAGCTCAAGTACGACGGGCTCACCGTCAATGTCACCTACCGAAACGGAGTAATGGTGGGCGCAGCAACGCGCGGCAACGGCATCGTGGGCGAAGACATCACCGAGCAGGTCAAAACCATTCGTTCCGTGCCGCTAACCATTCCCTTCAAGGGGGAGTGCGAACTGCAAGGGGAAGGCATTATGCGCCTTTCCGTGCTGTCCAAGTACAACGCTGCGCATGCCGATAACCCACTCAAAAACGCCCGCAACGCCGCCGCAGGCGCCCTTCGCAACCTCGATCCCAAGGTAACTGCGGAGCGCAATTTGGACGTAGTCTTTTACTCCAACGGCTATCAGCAGGGGATGGAAGTTGCGTCGCAAACGGAGCTGGTCAGTTTCCTGTCCTCTTGCGGCATGGCAACCAATTTCGTTTTCGAAAAAGCTCACAACTTTGCCGAAATCAAGGCAATTATCGAAAAAATCGGTCAAATGCGGCCCAGTTTAGATTTTCTCATCGACGGAGTTGTCATCAAGGTGGATAGCTTTGCATTAAGAGAGGAGCTCGGCTTTACGGACAAATTCCCACGCTGGGCAGTTGCTTACAAGTTCGATGCCGAACAGGTCACAACGGAACTTACTTCCGTCGAGTGGCAGGTTGGCAGGACGGGCAAACTCACTCCCATCGGCAACGTCAAGGCAGTAGAGCTGTGCGGCGCAACCATTCGCAGAGCAACGCTCAACAACTTTGGCGACGTCACTCGCAAAAATCTCAAAGTTGGCGGTCTGGTTTTCCTTCGCCGCAGTAACGACGTAATTCCCGAAATTCTCGGCGCCGCAAACGACGACGGAATTCCCGTCACCAAGCCAACCACCTGCCCTGCGTGCGGCAGCCCCTTGCAACAAGTGGGCGCCCACCTGTACTGTGTCAACTCGGCGCATTGCCGTCCGCAAATAGTGGCACGAATTTCTCACTATTGTAGCAAAAACGCCTGCGACGTAGATGGCATAAGCGACAAAACCGTCTATCAGCTGGTGGATAATCTCGGTGTCAAGTCCGTTGCCGATTTGTACGACCTTACCGACTACGACCTTTCCCGTCTGGAAGGCTTCAAGGACAAGAAAATTTCCAACCTGCTTTCCGCACTGGAAAAGAGCAAGTCCGTTTCATTAGAGCGTTTCATTTTCGCACTCGGTCTGGATAACGTCGGCACCGTCACCGCCAAAGATTTGGCAGCAAGGTTCGGTAGTATTCATGGGTTAAGCCAAGCCACGGCAGGGCAGCTCACGCAAATCGAGGGCATTGGTGACGTCGTTGCGGAAGGCATCGTGCAGTATTTTTCCGAAGAGCAAAACAATCAAATTATTGCACGGCTCAAGGATTTGGGCATCGATCCGCAGTTCGTCAAGTCCACGGCAAGCGGCGCGTTCAGCGGCAAAAAAGTGGTGCTAACGGGCAGTTTAACGAAGTACACGCGTTCGCAAGCGGCACAGCTCATCACCGAGCGTGGCGGCGAAATAGCCTCCTCCGTCAGTAAATCCGTCAATTTGGTGGTGGCAGGGGAAGACGCAGGCAGCAAGCTTGCCAAAGCGCAGTCCCTCGGCATCGAAGTCATCGACGAACAAACCTTCTTGTCAATGTTGGGAGAATAATTCCGCCGCAAATTTTTTCCAAGTCTTTATTGCGGCGGTTTAACTTGATTTTCGCCTCAAGTACTCTAGATTTTAGCAAAAAATAGCATACTATCACACGCATAGTATCACATTTTCCCTATTTTGTGTCAATTTTCAGTTCTTTTGAAAGGTAGTCAACCCCAAAGTGTCGGTTGTACGGCTGTCCCAAAAGGCTCAAATTAGGGCAAAAATCACAAGTTGTGCAAGTCCGCAAACGGAGCGGCATTTCAGCAATGGCAAGCCCGTGGAAGTTTATTCCGCAAATTTCTTCGGATAATTTCTTCTTTTGTGGTGAAATACCCGTTGCAAAATGTTTTTATTTGTGTTAATATATGTAGTTGTAAGATTTACGCGCGTTGCATGCGCATAGGCGTGCACGCAAAGGACTAATTATGAACAGTATGACAGGTTACGGCAAAGCCACCGTAACGGCGGAGGGCAGGGAGCTCACCGTCGAACTCAAAAGTGTCAATCACCGCTTTTTAGATATTTCTACCAAAATTCCCCGCGCCTTCATTGCTTACGAAGACGTCATTCGCAACCGCCTGTCGGCAGGTCTTTCACGCGGTCACGTGGATGTTTTCGTCAACTACAAGCTTACGGACGGCGGTGACAAAACGGTGTCCGTCAACCTGCCTTTGGCGCAGAGCTACGTCAATGCCGCCAACGCCCTTTCAACGCAATTTCCCTCTTTAAGGGACGATTTCACTTTGTCCTCCCTTCTCCGCTCTCCGGACGTGGTCGAGCAGGTTCAGCAGGCGGACGACGAAAATCTCGTGCGCAGTTTGCTCACCGAAGCGCTGAATGAGGCTATTGCCAACCTCAACGCCATGCGCGCAACGGAGGGTGCCAAGTTGCAAGCCGATTTGCTTGCCAAGATAGATAACATCGAGGCGCTGCTCGGTCAAGTCAAGGTTTACGCTCCGCAGGTGGTGGCGCAGTATCGTGCCAAGCTTTCCGCCCGCGTTGCCGAGGCGCTCCAAGGGGTGCCAATGGACGAAGCCAAGCTTGCCAACGAAGTTTGTTTCTTTGCGGACAAGTGCTGCATCGACGAAGAAATCACCCGCCTTACCTCCCACGTCGCTCACGCTCGGCAAATTCTTGCAAGCACCCAGCCCGTGGGCAGAAAGCTGGATTTTCTCGTGCAGGAGTTCAATAGGGAAGTCAACACAATTTGCAGCAAGTCATCCTATTTGGAGCTTACCAACGTAGCGCTGGACATGAAAAACGAAGTGGAAAAGCTGCGCGAACAGGTGCAAAATTTAGAGTAAAATTCCATTCGGGGTTAAACTCGATTCAAACAAAATTCACTAGCAAAATCCAAAAGCGGCTATTAGTCGTTTTTGCCAAACATACACACAGAGAGGTCAATTACACATGGAAAACGTCACAACGCAACAACAGCAGCAAGCGGGTAGACTCATCATCATTTCCGGTCCAAGCGGGGCAGGCAAAGGCACCATTTGTGCGGAATTACTTCGCCTAATGCCCGATTTAGTCATTTCCCGTTCCGTCACCACAAGGGAACCGCGCCCCAACGAGCGCAAAAACCGCAGTTACTTTTTCGTTTCTAACGAAACTTTTTTAGAAATGGTCAAGAACAACGAACTGTTGGAGTACGACCAGCATTTTGAAAATTACTACGGCACACCCAAAAAGTTCGTGGTGGACATGCTCAGTTTCGGCAAGGACGTAATTTTGGAAATAGACGTCAAGGGCGCTTTGCAAGTCAAGCAAAACTTCCCCGATAGTCTTTTGTTCTTCATCGAAGTGCCGGACGAACAAGCCCTTTACGACAGGCTCAAGCGCCGCGGTTCGGAAAGCGAAGAGAAAATTCAAGTGCGCATGGCACGCGCCAAGTTAGAGCTTGCTCAACGCCACATGTACGATTACTGCATCATGAACGACGAGTTAGATCGCGCCGTTAACGAAATAATTGAAATTTTAAAAAGGAGATAATCATGATTAACCTTCCTCCCATTGACGAACTTACCAAAAAGGCAGGGGACAAGTACAAGCTCTGCTGCGTAATTTCCAAGCGCGCCAAGGAACTCAACGACGACGAAAGGCTTGGCACCTACAAGCCCGTCAGCTACGCCGCCAAGGAGTTTTACGAAGACCTTACGGAAATTAAAGAGTAGTTTTTTAGCATCGTTATTTTTTCACACAAAATTACGCAAAGTCGGGCTGATTTAACCGTCCGACTTTTGCGCTACTTTCAACGAGGTACACAATGGCACGATTAAGCGGCAAAACCGTCGTCGTCGGCATCAGCGGCGGCATTGCGGTTTACAAAGTATGTCAAGTGGTGCGCAACTTCGTCAAGGCGGGGGCAACCGTCCACGTCGTCATGACGCAGCACGCCACCGAATTCGTCTCTCCCCTCACGTTTGAAACGCTTTCGGGCAATCCCGTCGTTACGGATATGTTTGCGCGCGGCGGTCATTGGGAGGTAGAGCACGTTTCCCTTGCCAAAAAGGCTGATTTGTTTGTGATTTGCCCTGCCACGGCTAACATAGTGGGCAAGTACGCACAGGGCATTGCCGACGACATGCTTTCAACCACCCTCATGGCAACCACGGCACCGGTTGTGATTTGCCCTGCAATGAACGTCAACATGTATCACAGCGACTCTTTCCGCACCAACGCCAAGTTGCTTGCCGAAAGGGGCGTTCATTTCGTCAACGCCGATAGCGGCTTTCTTGCCTGCGGCGATGTAGGCGAAGGGCGCCTTGCCGAGCCGGACGTCATCACCGATTACTGCATTTCCCTGCTTTCCCCCAAGTACGACTTGTGCGGCAAAACGCTGCTGGTCACTTGCGGAGCCACACTCGAAAAGCTGGACGATGCTCGTTTCATCACCAATTTTTCCAGCGGCAAAATGGGTGCCGCAATTGTGGAAAGGGCAATCAGCCGTGGCGCCAAGGTCAAAGTGGTGCTTGCACGAAGCCAAGTGGCAATGGACAAGGCTGCGGAAGTTTTCCCTGTCACAACTACGGCACAAATGCTGGACGAGTGCTTGCGCTTGCAGCCCGATTGTGACGGCTTCATCATGGCAGGCGCACCTTGCGACTACCGTCCGCAAACCTTTTCGGAGAGTAAAATCAAGTCGGACGAGCTAACTGTCAAGTTCGTCAAGAATCCCGACGTTGCCAAGGCAATAGGGCAGGTCAAGGGGGATAGGTTCCTGTGTGTCTTTTCTGCCGAAACGGACAACGGCGTAGCCAACGCCACGGCAAAATTGCACAAAAAGAACGCCGACCTTGCTGTTCTCAACGACGTCAAGCACAACGATGTTTTCGGTAGCGACACCAACGTCGTCACCTTCATCGACGGCAGCGGTGCTTACCCTCAACCGCAAATGTCCAAGTCGCAGGTTGCCGACCTCATTTTGGACAGATTTTCAACCTTTCTGGCAGGCAAAAATTAACCTTCACGCCGCAAACGCCTTTTGTAAGCGTTTTTTCGGCAAAGCCTTGCACACCTTGCCAATATTGCCGCCTTTTTGCTGCTTTTTCGGTATGTCGGCATGCGGCAAACGAATTTAGAGTTCACGGTTTTTGTACGGTTTTTGCGTCGTATGCATGTTTTAGCTGTAGGCGAATTTCGGCGGCAAAGGCTTTTTCGGCTACTTGCTACCTTTTGGCGGTAACGGCGGCAGCGCAATTGCAGCGTTTCGGCTAATGCAAATAACAATTTTCACAACAGGCAAATGATTTATTCGGTAATAGTAGATATTTCCATCTCCGAGGTGGACAGAATATTCGATTACACGGGGGACGGCTATCAGGTTGGTAGTCGTGTTTTGGTCAACTTTGCAGGGCGCCGCACCGAGGGCTTCATCGTGGGCGAAAAGCTCACTTCTTCTTGCCCGGCGGACAAGCTCAAACCCATTCTTTGTGCGCTGGACGACTTTCCTGCTCTCACTCCCGATTTGCTTTCCCTTGCGGAGTTCATGACAAGGGAGTACCACCTTCGTACGGTAGACGTTCTTCGTCTGTGCATTCCTGCGGAGATGCGTGGCGGCAGGGTAAAAGCCCTTTCACGCAAGCAAGCGGTGCTCTCACCCGATTACTCCGTCGATTACGTTTTAAGCACTCTCAAGGCAAATGCCACCAAGCAACGCGCTTTGGTAGAGTATCTTCAAGCCAACGGCGCAACCATGTCGGCAAAGCTCAACGAGCAGTTCGGCAACGCCGCTCTCAAAACGCTTACCGATAAAGGCTTCGTATTGCAAAACGACGTCACCGTCAGGCGCATTCCCTATCAAGACGTTGGTGACGGCAAGGCTCCCACGCGCACCCTCACGGCAGATCAGCAAAAGGCTGTGGATACCGTTCTTGCCAACCCCAAGGGCAGCTATCTCATCAGGGGCGTTACGGGCAGCGGCAAAACGGAAGTTTATCTCACGCTTATCGAAAGGGTGGTGGATAGCGGCAAAACGGCAATCATGCTTGTGCCGGAAATCTCTCTCACCCCAAACATGCTCCGCCAGTTAAGGCAGCGTTTCGGCAATACCGTTGCTCTTTTGCACAGCGGCTTGTCTGCAGGGGAGCGGTTCGACGAATGGCTAAGGCTCAAGAGCGGCGAAGCTCGCATTGCCGTTGGCGCCCGAAGTGCCGTTTTCGCTCCGTTGGATAACCTTGGCGCCATCATCATCGACGAAGAGCACGACGGCAGTTACGTTTCCGATTTTAACCCACGTTACAATACTATCGAGGTTGCCAAGCAGCGCGCCAAGCAAAACGGCTGTATGCTCGTTTTAGGCTCCGCAACGCCCAGTTTGAGCAGCTTTTACCAAGCCAAACAGGGCCAGCTTCAACTCATCGAAATGCCCAACCGCATCAACAAACGCCCCCTGCCACAGGTGGAAATAGTGGATATGGCGGCGGAAACGCGTAGCGGCAACAAAAGCATTTTTTCCAATCTGCTTTTAGAGCGGCTCAAACAAACGCTGGATGACGGCAACCAAGCAATGCTTTTCCTCAATCGTCGGGGCTATTCTTCCTTTTTGATGTGCACCAAATGCGGCTACGTGGCAAAGTGTACCGATTGCGACGTCAGCTTGACGGTGCACAGGGAAGACAACATGCTCAAATGCCATTACTGCGGCAAAAAGTATTACATGCTTACCGAGTGTCCCGAGTGCCACGCCCACAGCTTCCGTCAGGGCAAAATAGGCACCCAGCAAATTGTGGAAATGCTCGGTAACCTTTTCCCGCAAGTCAAGGTACTGCGCATGGATGCCGACACCACGCAAAACAAGGAGAGCCACGGCAAA
>CAYYTD010000057.1:0-8342 GCA_964474475.1 uncultured Oscillospiraceae bacterium
AAAATAATTTGACATTTTCTAAACGGAACCCGCAACGGGTTCCGTTTTTCATTTAATTTAAAGGTCGTTGAAAGTTTTGCCGTTTACTCAAAAAGGGTTTTGAGTAATGTGTCAAAAATACCCTGCTGTGTATAATGCAAATGCGTGCGAAAAATTCTTTTGTGATTGGTTTGCATGATATAATATCAAAAATAAATTAGTTTTTTGGTAAAAAAGCTTGTTAATTTCCAGTTTGCAATTTATACTATAAGGATAAAGGTATGGTCCCATCGGAGGCAATATGCTTGCAGTAATTAAAAGTTACGGATTAAAAGGAATTGACGGCTTACCAGTGCGTGCGGAAATTGATATTCATAGCGGTATGCCTACTTACGATATCGTTGGGCTTGCCGATACTGCCGTTAAGGAATCAAAGGAGCGTGTGCGCTCTGCCATTAAAAACAGCGGTTATCATTACCCCGTGGCGAGTGTTGTTGTTAATCTTGCGCCTGCCGATATCAAAAAAGAAGGAAGTATTTACGACTTGCCAATTGCAATAGGCATGTTGGCTGCAAGCGCACAAATCGTTTATTCTGATTTGAAAAAAGTCGTTGTGCTGGGCGAATTATCCTTGAACGGTGAGGTTCGCAAGGTTAACGGATTACTGCCGATGATTATTGCGGTGCAGCAGGGTGAGACGGATTTTATTATTCCCAAGCAAAATTCCGACGAAGCCGTTTTTATTGAAGGTGCACGTATTTACCCTGTGGATTCCCTTCGGCAAGCAGTAGATTTTATTTCCGGACAAGCAAATATTGAGCCGTTGGCTTTGCGTAATTGGCAAAGTGACGCCGTTGCCAAACATTCGGAAACGGATTTTAAGTATATCAAGGGGCAATTTGTTGCTAAACGTGCCATGGAAATTGCCGTTGCAGGTGGTCACAATATTTTGATGATTGGACCGCCCGGAGCAGGCAAAACGATGTTGGCCCGCGCTATACCCTCTATAATGCCCAACTTAACCTTTGAAGAGGCTTTGGAAGTAGCTAAAATTCATAGCGTTTCGGGACAGCTTGAAGGAGGTTTCGTTTACGAACGTCCGTTTCGTTGTCCGCATCATTCTGCAACGATGGTGGCGTTGACTGGTGGCGGAAACAAAGCACGCCCTGGAGAAATCAGTTTGGCACACAACGGCGTTTTGTTTTTGGACGAGCTACCGGAATATAGCCGTCAAACTTTGGAAACGTTGCGGCAGCCGTTGGAAGACGGTGTGATTACCATTGCGCGCAATGCTGCGTCGATTACATATCCGGCAGATTTTATGCTAGTTGCAAGTATGAATCCTTGCCCGTGTGGCAATTATGGTAGTGCAACAGCTGAGTGCACCTGTTCGGCATCGCAAATACACAGGTATTTGAATAAGCTGTCCGGCCCGTTGTTGGACAGAATTGATATTCACATCGAAGTTGACAACGTATCCTATGCCGATTTGCAAGACGAATGCATGGCGGAAAGCTCTTGCGACATTAAGAAGCGAGTTGATTTTGCAAGGCAAGTGCAAACTGAACGGCTTTTGCCCTACGGCAGGCGCTGCAACTCTCAAATGACGGCGGTAGACATAAAGCGTTTTTGCAAGCTGGATAAAGCCGGTACCGACTTGCTTGAAGAGAGTTTCAACAGATTGAACTTGTCTGCACGGGCGTATAATCGCGTGTTGAAAGTTGCACGTACTATTGCCGATTTAGCAGGCGTAGCCGAAATTTCTGTAAAGCACGTTGCTGAAGCGTTGCAGTACAGGACTTTGGATAGAAAGTATAGGGTATAAAATGTATTCGTTAGAAGAACAAATATGTATTATGCTTGGCAATAGTGACGTATCTGCAAAGAAATTTTACAGATTGCTCGATCACTGTGGCGAAGTTAAAAATATAATTGAAAAGTTGGACACCTTGGATTGCAAAAAAATCCTTGGTGAAAGCTATGCCGAAGTATGCAAAACTGTACGCAAAGGTTTCAACGCTTTGTTGTCTCAAATGCAAAGTCACAATATCGTGGCTATAACGGTGTTTAGCGATTATTTTCCAAATTCCTTACGTGAAATTTCCGATCCACCGTACGTTTTGTTTTGTCGAGGAAACGTTAATTTGTTGGATTCGCGGTGTCTTTCCGTTGTGGGCACGCGCAAGGCATCTGTTTACGGCAGGCGCGTTGCCAAGGATTTTGTGAAAGTGTTGTGCGAAAACTTTACCATAGTGAGTGGATTGGCATACGGTATCGATTCGGTTGCCCATGAAACCACGCTGGAAAATGATGGCTTTACCATTGCCGTTTTGGGAGGCGGAATTGTGGACGTATATCCGTCGACCAACCAAGGTTTGGCAAACAGAATCGTTGAGAATGGTGGACTTATAATAAGCGAATACGGCCTGTTTTGCACGCCCGATGCCTATCGTTTTCCTCACCGAAATCGCTTGGTGGCAGGGCTATCGAGTGGAGTATTGGTTTGCCAAGCACCAAACAAAAGCGGAACTATGTCCACGATAGAGTTGGCGTTGGACCAAGGAAAGGACGTTTTTGTCGTTCCCGGCGAGATATACGATACCGGCTATGCAGGTAGCAAACACTTAATTAAAAGTATGCAAGCGGCGTGTGTAACTACTCCGCGTGATATAATAGATTACTATCGTTTGGACGCCAAGGATAAAGAAAAAATATCTTATCAGCCAAGTTTTGACGAGATGAAAGTGATAGACGCGTTGTCTAACGGCAGCCTGTCGTTTGATCAAATCGTTTTTCAAACAAAATTAGACGTGTCTGACTTGAGTTTTTTGTTGGCAAATTTAGAATTAAAGAGTATAATTGCAAGGTTACCGGGTAATTTTTATCGGTTATATGGAGGACTTGAATGAAACTTGTAATTGTCGAATCTCCGGCAAAAGCAAAAACAATAGCTAAATATCTTGGTCCCGATTTCAAAGTAGATGCGTCCAAGGGACATATTTGGGATTTGCCTGTAAAGTACATGGGCATAGATTTCAAAAATAATTATCAGCCAGAATTGGAGGCAAGAAAGCCCGACCAAATTGAGACGATAGCGCGTTTAAGAAAAGAAGTGTTGAACTCCGAATGCGTATATTTGGCAACCGACCCGGACCGCGAAGGTGAAGCAATTTCGTATCATTTGCAGTGCGCTTTGGGCTTGAATCCTCATGCAAAGAATCGCATTATGTTCAACGAGATATCCAAAAAGGCTGTTAACGAAGCCATTCAGCACCCGAATTACATCAATGAAGGACTTGTGGCTGCACAGCAAGCACGTAGAGTTTTGGATAGGCTGGTTGGTTATACGCTGTCTCCTGTGTTGTGCAAAAAGATAAGGTCAAATTTGTCTGCAGGCAGAGTGCAGTCTGCCGCGTTAAGAATTCTTGTCGATAGGGAAAAAGAAATTAACGATTTTAAGCCCGAAGAATTTTGGAATATTTCCGCCATACTTGAAAAACCTTCGTGCAAACCGCAGTTTAAGGCTGTATTGACGGAAAAAAACGGCAAGAAAATTAAAATTAAAAATGCCGAACAGTGTCAAGACATTCTGGACGTTGTTGGCAAATCCGATTACGTTGTAAAAAACGTTAAAAAATCGGTTACTCAAAGCAAACCGCAACCGCCTTTTACTACGAGTACGATGCAACAGGACGCGGTAAATAAATTGAGAATGTCTAGCTCGGCGGTCATGTCCGTTGCACAGCAATTGTACGAAGGGTTTGACATTCCCGGTATGGGGCACGTTGCATTGGTTACTTACATTCGTACCGACTCGGTTCGTGTATCGGATGAGGCTATTGTGGCTGCTCGCAAGCACATTGCAGCCGTGTACGGCACGCAATACGTGCCGGCCAAGCCTAATCACTATGCCATGAAAAAGCAGGCGCAGGACGCTCACGAGGCAATTAGGCCCATTAACTTGGAACTAACACCGGAATCCATTAAAGACAAAGTTCAGCGCAATCAATACTTGCTGTACAAGCTTATTTACCAGCGGTTTTTGGCTAGTCAGGCGGAAAACGCCAAGTATAATAGCGTAAACGTATCGGTAGATTGTGCTGAATATGGATTTACTGCAACGGGTAAAACGCTGATATTCGACGGCTATTTAGCAATTTACGGCGAAGGCAAATCAAAAGATAAAGACACCAAAGACGGTGATGCGGAAAACGCATTGTTGCCCGAACTTTCAGTGGGCGACAAGCTTTCTTTGATAACATTAAACCACGAACAAAAGTTTACGAAACCGCCTGCACGATATACCGAGGCAAGCATTATTAAGGCAATGGAAGAGAAGGGTATCGGTCGCCCCAGTACCTACGCATCCATAATGCAAACGCTGTACAAGCGTGAATACATTACAAAAGAAGGCAAAGCTATTGCACCAAGTAACTTGGGTATACAGGTGACGGAATATTTGCAAAAATATTTTGCAGAAGTGGTTGACGTTCAGTTCACTGCCGAAATGGAAGACAAGCTGGATGCCATCGAAGACAACGGTGAACCCTGGTACAAAGTGGTGGATGGTTTTTACAAGCCGATGCTTGACGAAGTTGATGTTGCAATGCACGGAGAAAAAATTCATTTGAAGGATGAGCCTTCTGATGTCCATTGTGAAAAATGCGGTTCGCCTATGGTAATACGCACTGGCAGATACGGAAAGTACCTTGCTTGTACCAATTATCCGGTGTGTTCAAATATGCGTTCGGTTAATCAAATTACGCCGCCCAAACAAACTACGGTAAAATGTGATATTTGCGGTGCGATGATGCTTGAACGTGAAGGTAGGTACGGTAAGTATCTTGCTTGCAGCAATTACCCACAATGCAAAAATACAAGACCCTTGTCCGAAAAGGTTGCGTTGTGTCCGAAATGCGGCAAGCCGGTTATTAAAAGATTTTCCAAACGGGGAACGATATTTTACGGTTGTACGGGATATCCCGCTTGCGATTTTGTTTCGTGGGACGTTCCTACCGGAAAGTTGTGTCCTATTTGCGGTGCGCATTTGGTATACAAAGAAGCGCGAGGCAAGAGAACTATTAAATGCTCCAACAAAACTTGTAAATTTGTCGGAGAAAAGGTTGAATGAAAGTAAAAATTATAGGTGGTGGCTTTGCCGGATGTGAGGCGGCTTACCAATTGTTGAAACGAGGCGTTGACGTTACTCTTGTTGATATGAAGCCTTTGAAACATTCGGCGGCGCACAAACTTGACACGTTGTGTGAAGTAGTGTGTTCGAATTCTCTCAAGAGTGACGATTTGTCGACGTCAAGCGGACTGCTTAAGGCGGAAATGCGCCTTATGGACAGTTTTATTCTTAAGTGTGCCGACAAGACTAAAGTGCCTGCGGGAAATGCGTTGGCGGTTGATCGAAACGCTTTTTCCGCTTTGATTACCGAATGCCTTGAAAGTTTTTCTAATTTTAGTAGAATTGCAAAAATTGAAGACGATTTGTCTTGTGACGAATACGATTTTGTTATCGTTGCCACGGGGCCGTTGACAGATGATTCTCTAATACCGGCGTTTCGTAATATTTTCGGGGAACAGTTTTTGTATTTCTTTGATGCGGTTGCCCCGATAGTTACAGCCGAAAGCATCGATTACGACAGCGCTTTTGTGGCAAGCAGGTACGGCAAAGGAGATGCCGACTACTTGAATTGCCCCATGAACAAAGAAGAGTACGAGCTGTTTTACACTAATTTGGTTTCTGCCGAATGCGTTGAGCTTAAGGACTTTGAAAACAACGTTTTTGAAGGTTGTATGCCGATAGAAGTAATGGCAAAGCGTGGCACCGACACGATGCGTTTTGGCCCATTAAAGCCCGTTGGTTTGCGTGACGAAAGAAAGACTGAAAAACCCTACGCCGTGTTGCAATTGCGCAAAGAAAACGTTGAAGGAACTTTGTACAATTTGGTTGGCTTTCAAACAAATCTCAAATTTCCAGAGCAAAAACGAGTGTTCTCTTTGATACCTGCGTTGCATAGCGCCGATTTTGTTAGATACGGCGTTATGCATCGAAATACTTATATAAACGCGCCAAAGTTTTTAAACGACTGTTTTCAACTGAAAAGCAATGCTAAATTGTTTTTTGCAGGGCAGCTCGTTGGAGTTGAAGGATACGTGGAATCGGCGTTGAGCGGTATGATTGCAGCCATTCAAGGTTACAGAATTTTCAGTGGAATGGCTCCGTTACATTTTTCTGACGACACGATGACGGGTGCGCTGTGCAAGCATGTTTGTACTGATTTTGGCGATTATTCGCCAATGAACAGCAACTTTGGAATTTTGAAACCGCTCGAAGAACATATTAGAGACAAATCACAACGAAAGATTGCCTACAGCAATAGGGCAATAGAATCAATTAAATTATTGTTAAGTAACGAGGGGGTATAGTATGGCAGAAGTGTTTGCGGATACTATTAAGGGCACGACTATATGCGCAGTTAAACGCAACGGAAAAATTGCCGTTGCAGGAGATGGTCAAGTTACGGCCGGACAAAACGTAATTTTGAAGGGAAACGCTGTAAAAGTCCGCAGGATATTTGACGGAAAAGTGGTAACCGGATTTGCCGGAACTGTGGCCGATGCCTTTACACTTTCAGAAAAATTTGAAGAGATGTTGCAAAAATACAGCGGCAATTTGTTGCGTTCGGCAGTGGAAGTTGCCCAACTGTGGAGAAGGGACAACGTGATGCGTAAATTGGAGGCAATGATGATTGTTGCCGACAAAGAAACGCTGTTGATTCTTTCCGGTACGGGGGACGTAATAGAACCAGAAGATGGTATTTGTTCGATAGGTAGCGGTGGTAATTATGCACTTGCTGCTGCAAAAGCACTTTTGCGCAATACCGACCTTGAAGCTTGCGAAATTGCTCGCAAATCGTTAGAGATTGCAAGCGAAATATGTGTGTTTACCAACGGACACATTACGGTAGAGGAGGCTTAGAGATGACCCCACAACAAATAGTAAGTGAACTCGACAAGTACATCGTTGGGCAATTACAAGCAAAAAAGGTTGTTGCAATTGCACTGAGAAACAGGTACAGGCGCAGTATGCTTTCTCTTGCCGATAGAGAAGAGATTACACCTAAAAATATAATTATGAAGGGGCCCACCGGAGTGGGTAAAACCGAAATAGCTCGTAGGCTTGCCAAAATTGTTAAGGCGCCATTTTTGAAGGTTGAAGCAACCAAATACACCGAAGTCGGCTACGTTGGCAGAGACGTTGAAAGCATGATTAGGGACTTGGTTGAAGTTTCTATCAGGATGGTTAAGGACGAGCGTTACAAAGAGGTTGAAGCTCATGCGTACGAAATTGCTGTTCAACGCGTTTCGGACATTTTGAGTAAGAAGAGCGACGAGCTGCCCCCGAACATTTCTAAAGAAACGCTTAAAGACGAAATTTTTAAGCATAATCTTGATCAGCTTACGGTTGAAATTCAAGTTGCCGACGTACCTAAACCGGTGGAATTACAACCCGGTGCAGGAGAAATCAATTTGGGAAGCATATTCGGCGATATGTTTCCGAAGAAAACAAAAAAGCGCGTGGTTAGCGTTGGCGAAGCACTCAAGATTTTCTCGATGGAAGAAAGTGAAAAGTTGATAGACTTGGATAGCGTTGAGAGTGAAGCTTTGCGCAGAGCGGAAAACGACGGTGTTATTTTCATTGACGAAATGGACAAGATTGCCGGCAACAACTCACGCAACGGCCCTGACGTTTCTCGTGAAGGGGTGCAAAGAGATATTCTTCCTATCGTAGAGGGGTGTACCGTTTCGACCAAATACGGCAACGTTAAAACGGACTATATACTTTTCATTGCCAGTGGTGCTTTCCACGTGAGTAAAGTATCCGATTTGATTCCCGAATTGCAAGGGCGTTTTCCCGTTTTCGTTGAACTGGACAGCCTAACCGTTGACGACTTCGTTAAGATTTTAACGGTGCCCGAAAATGCAATTACGCGACAGTATCAAAAGTTATTGTCTGTGGATAACATCGACTTGCAATTCACTCAGGACGGCATTGAACAAATTGCCGTAGTTGCTTACGAACAAAATTCCGCGCTTGAAGACATCGGCGCAAGGCGTTTGCAAAGCATTATGGAACACATTGTGGAAGATATTTCGTACGAAGTTCGCGAAGAGGGAGAACAGCGTACCGTCGTAATAGACAAGGCGTACGTTGAAAATAACTTCTGTACGGAAGCAAGAAACCTTAAAAAATATTTATTGTAATATACCGGAGAAATACATTATGTCAGAATTATTGAACGGACAACAAAGAACTTTGATGTGTGGTGAACTGACGGCGGCAAACGTCGATC
>CAYYTD010000058.1:0-8166 GCA_964474475.1 uncultured Oscillospiraceae bacterium
CCCGGCGACATTTTGGTAGGTAAAGTTACTCCCAAGGGAGAAACGGACCTCACTCCCGAAGAAAGATTGCTCCGCGCCATCTTCTCGGAAAAGGCTCGCGAAGTAAGAGATACATCTTTGCGCGTTCCTAACGGCGAAGGCGGTATCGTGGTGGACGTTAAAGTGTTCACTCGCGAAAACAAAGACGAACTTGACCCCGGCGTGAGCAAGCTTGTACGCGTGTACATTGCTCAAAAGCGCAAAATCTCCGTGGGCGACAAGATGGCAGGCCGCCACGGTAACAAGGGCGTAGTATCTCGCATCTTGCCGGAAGAAGACATGCCTTTCATGGAAGACGGCACGCCGTTGCAAATCGTGCTTAACCCGCTGGGCGTTCCCTCTCGTATGAACATCGGTCAGGTTTTGGAAGTTCACCTCGGACTTATTTCCAAACTGCTCGGTTGG
Organism: uncultured Oscillospiraceae bacterium; assembly: GCA_964474475.1. Taxonomy (GTDB): domain Bacteria; phylum Bacillota; class Clostridia; order Christensenellales; family CAG-314; genus Fimimonas. Next base: position 445 of record CAYYTD010000058.1, read on the forward strand.
AAAATCGAAACCCCCGTATTCGACGGCGCAAGCGAAGAGGAAATCCGCAGATTGTTTGAAGAAAACGGCATGGTCAACCCCGAAACGGGCAAGGTTGACGGCAAAGTGCGTTTGTACGACGGCAGAACAGGCGAACCCTTTGAAAACAGAGTTACCGTCGGCTACATGTACTACCTCAAGCTTATTCACTTGGTAGACGACAAAATTCACGCAAGAAGCACCGGTCCTTACAGCCTCGTTACGCAACAGCCCTTGGGCGGCAAAGCTCAATGCGGCGGACAGCGTTTCGGTGAAATGGAAGTTTGGGCTTTGGAAGCTTACGGCGCGGCAAACATTTTGCAAGAAATCCTTACCGTCAAGTCGGACGATGTTGTGGGCAGAGTAAAAACTTACGAAGCCATCGTCAAGGGCGAAAACATTCCCGATCCCGGCATTCCCGAGTCCTTCAAGGTACTCATCAAGGAATTGCAATCCCTTGCTTTGGACGTTAAAGTTATGTCCGCCGACAACGAAGAAATCGTGGTGCGCGACAGCGTTGACGACGAAGCCGATTACAACGAAATTATGCTTGCCGAACAAGAAGAGCGCAGACGTCAAATGCACGTATTCAACGAAGAAGACGAAATTAATCTTCATGCGGACGAAGTTAACAAGTTTACCGATGACGATGACGACTTCAGTTTGGACAGCTTGTTTGGTGACGATTTGAACGGCGTTGACGAAGAAGAAAAGGACGGTCCGGAAGACGAAGAAAACTTTGACATTGCCGGCTTGGACAGCTTGCTTGAATCCATCAACTCCGACGACGATGACGACGATTTGTTCGGCGACGACGAAGATGAAGAGGACGAAGAATAAACGGAGGTAACGTAAATGAACGAACAAATATTAACTGGACAATCGATTTCGACTTTGCGTTCCAACACTTTGGCAAGAACGGGACTTATGAACGATTTTGCCTCTATCCGTATCGGGATTGCTTCTCCCGAAAAAATTAGAGAGTGGTCTTACGGTGAAGTTAAGAAATCCGAAACCATCAACTACCGCACGCAAAAGCCGGAAAAAGACGGTTTGTTTTGCGAAAGAATTTTCGGGCCTGTTAAGGACTGGGAATGTCACTGCGGCAAATATAAAAGAATTCGTTACAAGGGCGTCGTTTGCGAAAAGTGCGGCGTCAAGGTAACTAAATCCAAGGTGCGTCGTGAACGTATGGGGCACATCGAGCTTGCTGCCCCTGTATCGCACATTTGGTATTTTAGGGGTACTCCTTCGAGAATGGGACTCATTCTCGATATGTCCCCTAAGTATCTTGAACAACTTATCAATTTCCAAAGCTACGTGGTTTTGGACCCCATGACGAGCGGAATGCAGTACAAGCAAATTCTGTCCATGAGCGAATACCGCGAGGCGCAAGCTAAGGCAAAGGCAGATCCTGCCTGCAATTTCCGCGCAGGCACTGGTGCCGAAGCTGTTAGAGAACTGCTTCAAAACGTCGATTTGGAAGCGGAATCCAAAGAGTTGCGCGACATTTTGGCAAAAACCAAGCAAGGTGCCAAAAAAGTGCGCGCAATTAAGCGTTTGGATATCGTTGAGGCCTTCCGTAAGAGCGGCAACCGTCCCGAATGGATGATCCTCACCGTTTTGCCGGTACTTCCTCCCGAATTGAGAGCAATGGTGCCCTTGGACGGCGGCAGATACGCCACGAGCGACCTCAACGATTTGTATCGCAGAGTTATCAACCGCAACAACCGCCTCAAGAAGCTTATCGAAATCAACGCACCCGAAATTCTTATCAACAACGAAAAGCGTATGTTGCAAGACGCTGTTGACAGCTTGCTGGACAACAGCCGCAGCAAACGCCCTCAAACGGGCGCAGGCAACCGCGAACTTAAATCCCTCAGCGGACTTCTTCGCGGCAAGCAAGGGCGTTTCCGTCAAAACCTGCTCGGTAAGCGTGTCGACTATTCCGGTCGTTCGGTTATTGTCGTAGGTCCCGAACTCAAACTTCACCAATGCGGTATCCCCAAGGAAATGGCGTTGGAACTCTTCAAGCCCTTCATCATGAAGAAACTTGTGGAATCCAACCAATGCCACAACGTAAAATCGGCCAAAAAGCGTGTTGAGCGCGCCGATGCAAAGGTTTGGGATATTCTCGAAGAGGTCATCAAGGACCATCCCGTATTGCTCAACCGTGCACCCACGTTGCACCGTTTGTCTATTCAAGCTTTCGAACCGGTACTCATCGAGGGTAGAGCAATCAAGCTTCACCCGTTGGCTTGTACGGCATTCAACGCCGACTTCGACGGCGACCAAATGGCAGTACACGTACCCCTCAGCATTGAAGCGCAAACGGAAGCAAGATACCTTATGCTTGCGGCAAACAACATTCTCAAGTTGTCCGACGGCAAGCCGGTTATTTGCCCCACGCAGGACATGGTTTTGGGATGCTATTACCTTACCACCGTCCGCGGAAACACGGATGAAATTTGCAAGCGTATCGATTTGTACGACAACGTTCGTCATCAACGTGAGTTGACGGCGGAAGAAGTGGAAATTTTGCGTGGTGGCAAGTATTACAGCAGCTTTGACGAAGCTTACGAAGCTTACGTTGCTCACGACATTACTTTGCACACCGTCGTAAATATTCAACTTCAAGACGGTTCCAGAATTTGGACGACCGTGGGCAGAATGATTTTCTGTCAGGCTATCCACTACGACTATGCAGAGTCGGCAGTGGAGCAGGATGACAAATACATCATCGATCCCGAAATAGTTGCTCAAAACCGCGTAGAGCGTCGCACTTTGGGTATTCCTCTTGCGCTTACCGCCGAGATGGTCAAGAATCCCAAGAGCTACCTTGTAAGCAAAAAACAACTTTCTCAAATCATCGAAAAGTGCTTCAAGCTTCGCGGCACCTCTCCCACGGCTTTGATGTTGGACAACGTCAAGGCGTTAGGTTACAAGTATTCAACCATCAGTGGTTTGACCACTAGCGTGTTCGACATGAACATCCCTGCCGAGAAAAAGGATATTTTGCATCAGGCAGAGCAGAAAGTAATTGAAATCGAAGATAACTTTGAAGAAGGTTTCTTGACGGACAACGAACGCTACAAAGCAGTTGTCGAAGTTTGGAAGGGCGTCGAAAAGAAGGTTGAAGGCCTCGTTGCGCACGTAATGGAAGAAGACAACCCCATTTGGATGATGGCAGATTCCGGCGCTCGTGGTAACATGACGCAGATTCGTCAGTTGTGCGGAATGCGCGGCTTGATGATGGACCCCTCCGGTAGAACCATCGAATTGCCCGTTAAGGCTTGCTTCCGTGAAGGTTTGTCCGTATTGGAATACTTCATTTCATCGCACGGCGGCCGCAAAGGTATGGCAGATACGGCTCTTAAAACGGCAGACTCCGGTTATCTTACTCGTCGTTTGGTGGACGTTGCTCAAAACGTTATCGTTCGCGAAGAAGATTGCTCGGCAGGCAGCAGACCGCAAGGTATGTGGATTGAAGCCTTCCGCGGCACCGGCAAGGACGAAATTATTGAAAAATTTGAAGACCGCATCATCGGTAAATACGTCATCGACGACGTTGTTAACCCCGCCACGGGCGAGATTATTTGCCCCGGCGACACGATGATTAACGACGACCTTGCTGCAGAAATTGTCAAGGCAGGCATCACCAAGTTGTACATGCGTACCGTTCTCACTTGTCGTAGTGAACACGGCATATGCTGCAAGTGCTACGGCTCCAACATGGCAACGGGCAAACCCGTCAATATCGGTGAAGCAGTAGGCGTAATTGCCGCTCAATCCATCGGTGAACCGGGCACACAGCTTACCATGCGTACCTTCCACACCGGCGGCGTTTCCACCAGTGACGACATTACACAAGGTTTGCCGCGTGTTGAAGAATTGTTTGAGGCTCGCAAGCCTAAGGGATGCGCAACCGTTTGCGAAGTGGCAGGCAGAGTTTCTATTCCTCAAAACACGGACAAAAAGATTATTCAAATTACCGATACCAACGGCAAAGCAACCGATTACGTCGTTCCTTATACCTCTCGTATTAAGGTTCACGACGGCGATTTGGTTGAGGCAGGTACTCCTCTTACCGAAGGCCCCATCTACCCGCAAGATTTGCTTGCAACCAAGGGATTGCGCGCAGTGGAAGAGTATTTGGTTAAGGAAGTTCAAGGCACTTACCACCCCAGTGGTGTTGAAATCAACGACAAGCACATCGAAGTCATCGTTCGCCAAATGTTGCGCAAGGTCCGCATCGAAGACGCAGGCGACACGGATATGCTTCCGGGTGAAGTGGTGGACATCTTTAAGTTTGAGGCGGAAAACAAAAAGACGTTGGAAAACGACGGAGCACCCGCTTCGGCAAAACGTATTTTGCTCGGTATCACCAAGGCAAGCTTGGCTACGGACAGTTTCTTGTCGGCAGCGTCCTTCCAAGAAACCAGCCGCGTACTTACCGAAGCAGCAATCAAGAACAAGAGCGACCCGCTTTACGGCTTGAAAGAAAACGTAATCATCGGCAAGATGATTTCGGCAGGTACGGGATTGCAACAGCACAGAGAAATGGAACTCGTTCCCAAAACTCCCGCTGCTCCCGTCGAAGAAACCAAAGAGGCGGTTGCTGAATAGTTGCGTAGCGTAAAGGTCGGTTCCGCCGAGACAACGGCAGAACCGTCGCCACCAACTATTAACTAAAATTAACTAATATCTGCAACTATTTGGTTGCTTGTGCAAAGCAGTCTTGCGTTTATTTAGGTAAAACGCTTGACTGCTTTGCTGTCTTTTGTTAAAATATATTTTGGTGACTTATGACGACATCACAAGCAAACGTAGTAATAGGAAAAAAGCAGGTACTCAAGCAACTCAAGGCGGGCAATTTGACGGAAGTCAACGTTGCCGTAGACGTGCAAAACGAGTATGCTGACGAAATTATTGCCACGGCAAGGCAAATGGGCGTGCCCTATTCCCGCAACGGAACGATGGAACAAATATCCGCCCAATACGGCATTGATGTGCCGTCCGGCACCGTAGGGGTATTAAAAAACCCTTTGTAGGAAAAGATATATCCGCGTAATGCGAGTATATAAATGAAGCTCTTTTAAGAGTTCCGACATTCACTATTGAAAGGAGGTAAAGAAATGGCAACAATCAACCAATTGATTAAGCAAGGAAGAAGAGACAAGTTTTCTAAGAGTAAGACACCTTTGCTGGACAGCTGTCCTCAAAAACGCGGCGTATGCCTCAACGTTACTACAACTTCTCCCAAAAAGCCTAACTCGGCTCTGAGAAAAATTGCCCGTGTTCGTCGTACCAACGGCTCCGAAGCTACGGTATACATTCCGGGTGAAGGTCACAACCTTCAAGAGCACAGCGTTGTATTGATTCGCGGCGGCAGAGTTCGTGACTTGCCCGGTGTCCGTTACCACATTATTCGCGGTACTTTGGATACTTCCGGCGTTGCAAACCGCAAACAAGCCCGTTCCAAGTACGGCGCAAAACGTCCTAAAAAATAAACCGTAGGACGGAATTTTACAGTTCAATTGGTGAATAGTCGGAAGTAAATTTTGACTTTCGCCGAGTAAGCAGTATGCATTGCATTTGTTGCAAGTATTGCAGAAGTTTCTCCGCGTCGGTGGAGCGACGCGTTGAGTTGGCTGTATTTGGTAAAAACAAAATTTAACAAAAATCTTAAAAGGAGGAAAACACACTCATGCCAAGAAGAAGTGGTGTCCCCAAGAGGGACGTTCTACCCGATCCGGTGTACGGCAGCAAAGTCGTTACTAAGGTTATCAACCAAGTAATGCTGGACGGCAAAAAGGGTACGGCACAGGAGATCGTTTACGGTGCTTTTGACGAAATCGCAGCAAAAACAGGTCTTGACCCGATGGAAGTATTCACAAAAGCAATCAATAATCTTATGCCCATGTTGGAATGTAAAGCTCGTCGTGTAGGCGGCTCCAACTATCAGGTACCTATGGAAGTAAGACCGGAAAGACGTCAAACGTTGGCTATTCGTTGGTTGGTATTGTTCGCACGCAAACGCAACGAAAGATATATGCATCTCCGTTTGGCGGGCGAACTTATGGACGCTTACAACGAACAAGGTAACGCATTCAAGAGAAAGGAAGAAATGCACAGAGCAGCCGAAGCAAACAAGGCTTTTGCGCATTTCAGATGGTAATAAACTGGGAGTTTTCGGTATATGGCAAGAATTTATCCTCTGCAAAATGTGCGTAACATCGGTATTATGGCGCACATCGATGCCGGCAAAACAACAACAAGCGAAAGAATTTTGTTCTTTTCCGGTAAAACCCGCAAGATAGGCGAAACGCACGACGGCACTGCTGTAATGGACAGCATGGCTCAAGAACAAGAACGCGGCATCACCATCGCAAGCGCGGCAACCACGGTACATTGGATCAATCATTATGACGACATCGATTACCGTATTAATCTTATCGACACGCCGGGCCACGTCGACTTCACCGTAGAAGTTGAACGCAGCTTGCGCGTACTCGACGGTGCAGTTGCCGTTTTCTGCGCAAAGGGCGGCGTTGAACCGCAAAGCGAAACGGTTTGGCACCAAGCTTCCAAGTACAACGTTCCTCGTATTGCATTCGTTAACAAGATGGATATTAACGGCGCAAACTTCTACAACGTTGTCAAGATGATGCGCGAACGCCTCAAGGCAAACGCATTGCCCATTCAATTGCCCATCGGCAAAGAAGAAACCTTCCGCGGAATCGTAGACGTAATAACGAAAAAGGCGTACGAATACAACGATCCTACTGGTCTCAAAATCGACGAAATCGAAATCCCTGCCGAAATGGTGGACGAAGTTAACCAAGCTCACGACGAACTTGTTGAATTCGTTGCCGGCACGGACGATGCGCTTATGGAAAAGTTTTTTGAAAAAGGCGACCTTTCCGTCGACGAAATCAAAAAGGCTCTTCGCAAGGCAGTTATCGAACTTAAAGTCAACCCCGTTTTGTGCGGTACGGCTTACAAAAACAAGGGCGTTCAAAAGCTGTTAGACGCAGTTTGCGACTATTTGCCCAGCCCCGTCGACATCGACCACGTTGTAGGATTCGACCTTCACGACGAAAACGTTCAAATCGTTCGTAAAACGGACGACGACGAACCCTTCTGCGGACTTGCATTCAAAATCGTTGCAGACCCGTTCGTAGGCAAGCTGGCTTACGTGCGTGTATACAGCGGCAAGTTGCAAGCAGGCAGTTACGTTTACAACTCTACCAAAGGTAAGCGCGAAAGAGTAACCAAGGTGTTGCAAATGCACGCCGCTCAACGCGAAGAAATCGACGAAACCTACGCAGGCGAAATCGTTGCTTTGGTTGGTTTGAAAGATACCACCACGGGCGACACGCTTTGCTCGGAAAAAGACCCCATCGTGCTGGACAGCATGATCTTCCCCGAACCGGTTATTAAGGTTGCAATCGAACCCAAAACCAAGGCGGGCCAAGAAAAAATGACGCTTGCGCTCATTAAGCTTGCAGAAGAAGACCCCACTTTCAAAACCTATACGGACCAAGAAACGGGACAAACAATCATTGCAGGTATGGGCGAATTGCACCTTGAAATCATCGTGGACAGATTGCTTCGCGAATTCAAGGTAGAGGCAAACGTGGGTCAACCGCAAGTCAGCTATCGTGAAACTATTCGCAAGTCTGTCGAGGCGGAAGGCAAGTA
>CAYYTD010000059.1:0-4488 GCA_964474475.1 uncultured Oscillospiraceae bacterium
CAACGTTTCCGGGCGTGGCGGATCGGCAATGGCAAACAAGCCAACCACTTCAAGTTGCTCTTCCAGCGAAATATCCCTTGCAAAGTGGGGCGGCACTTCCTTTACGCACAGTGCAAGCACCCTTAGCCCCTTTTGTAGGTATTTGCGGTAGGCTTTTTCAAATTTTTCACGATTTTTGGCGTTTGTCAGGTTGTCGAAACTGCCCTTTGTTATGCAACGGAGTTTGCCGCCCGTTTGGATTACCACACTCATTCGTTTGCGGTCACTGTCAAAGGGTAACTCAAATAGTTTGTTGCTTTCTTCAGCAAAGTTTATCGATTCCAACACGGCAATTTCCGTCGGGTCGCCTATCAAACCGTTGGGGCCTTTCACTGCGTTGCAACAACGGCAAAAGTCCCTCACAAGTTCGCATTCAAAGCTGCCGTTCGATGCGGATAGGTACTTTTCTCCGTCAAACGCACTAATTAGCGTCATTTTGTTTTGCGTCACGGTGCCGGTTTTGTCCGTGCAAATCACCGTTGCCGCACCCAAAGCTTCCACAGCGGTAAGGCGCTTTACAATGGCGTTTTTCTTTGCCATTTTTTCAATGCCCTTTGCCAGCACTATGGTCACCACGGCAGGCAAACCTTCGGGTATTGCGGCAACTGCAAGGGATACCGAAGTCAAAAAGACCTCTGCAAAAATGCTCGTTAGGCTTTCTCCCTGCCTGCGTGCACACGCCTTTGCAAAGCCTATCACAAGCACGGCAAAGCACACCGACAGGCACACGACGCCAATTATTTTGGATAGTTGTTTCAGCTTTTGTTGCAACGGCGTAAGCGTTTGACGGGTGTCGGCAAGGGCAAGTGCAATTTTACCCAGTTCGCTGCGTGCCCCGGTGTGCGTCACCTTTGCCAAGCAACGGCCGCTGGTAACAAAGCTTCCGCCGTATATCTCGTTGGCTTCCGTTGGGGCAGAGTTGGGCGGCAGGGCGTTTTTCTCCTGCGGTGCACTTTCCCCCGTCAATGCCGATTGATTTACTTGCAAACTTTGGCTTTGCAAAACTACGCAGTCGGCTGTTACCACGTCCCCCATGTCAAATACGCACAAGTCGTCGGGCACTATCAGGCGGCTTTCCAACAGGATTGTTTCGCCATTTCTAATCACTTTCGTCGTCGGCGCAGATAGCTTTTCCAGCGCACTTAGCGATTTTTCCGCACGATGTTCCTGAATGGCTCCCAATAGAGCGTTTGCCAGCACTATGCCCACGATAATCAGCGGTTCGGCAACGTCGGCGGCGTTTTTGGTGGCAAGGGCAACGGCAAAGGATAACGCTGCAGCAACGATGAGGATGATTATCATCAAGTCGCCAAATTGACAGGCAAACTTTTTCCAAAAGCTTTTTTTGCTTTTGCGTTCCGTCACGTTTTCCCCAAAGCGTTGCAGCCTTTCCGCTGCTTGCTCTTCCGTTAAACCTTTTAGTTGGTCGTTGTGTAATGTCAACGGTTTCCCTCCAAACAGTGGGCGATTTTTTTGTTATTTCAACAGCAAATTATATGACGGCTTTGCTTTTCGTATGTGTGGTGAAAGGGGCAAAAGCACAATTTGCGCTATTATTTGGTATAAATATACTTATTCTGTTGAAAAACTTTTCTTTTTTTGCTACAATATAATTAGTACAAAATTAGTAGCGGCAGAGTTTTCCGTCGCACATCAAGGACGAAATGCAAAACAACACTCTACAAGACGTTTTCGAATACGCCAACGCCTACGCGCGCACCAACGGGCTAACGGAGCTCAAAGCCGTGCACATTCTCATCGGAATGCTGTCCGTACCCAACGAAGCGCAGGTATTTTTGACGGAACTGCACATGAATTCCGTCAACGTCGACCCCAAAATTAAAGGAAAGGGTGGCAGATTGTACGAATCGCAAGAAATTTTCGAGCTCAACGCCAAGGCGGCGCGCATCGCGCAAGAGCTGGGCGAAGAAAACGTAAATTGCGTGCACGCTTTGCTTGCAATTTTGTGTTTGCCCAGTAGCTACGCTTACGAAAAAATCGAGTTTTTTGCCAATAGATACCGCAACGAAACCCCCGACGACGTTTTCAAGCGTATCGTTGCCTCCTTGCCCAACAAGTACAAGCTCATTAGCTTCATCAGCGGCAAAGATGCGCCCGATGCGGATAGGCCTTTGGTCAACGCTGTGGACGGCTACGTGCGTGCCGACTCTCAAACGGCCACTGCCGAGGCCTCCTCTAACGCCATTGCCGATTTCGGCGTGGATTTAACGGAAAGGGCAATGGTGGGGGCAATCGACCCCGTAATAGGCAGAGAGGTGGAAATGGAACGCCTCATTCAAACGCTCACACGCCGCACCAAGAACAATCCCGTGCTGGTGGGCGAGCCGGGCGTGGGCAAAACGGCCGTTGTGGAAGGCTTTGCCTTGGCAATTGCCAGCGGCAAGGTTCCTGCTGAGTTTCAGGGCGTAAGGCTCGTTCAGTTAGACATTGCCGGCATGCTTGCAGGCACACGCTTTCGTGGCGACTTTGAAGAGCGGCTCAAAAACACCGTTTCGCAGGTCATTGCGGAGGGTAACGTAATTTTGTTCATAGACGAAATTCACAATTTGGTCGGTGCCGGTGCCACTTCGGACGGTGCAATGGATGCCGCCGAAATTCTCAAACCTGCCTTGGCAAGGGGAGAATTGCGCATCATAGGCGCAACCACGGCAAGAGAGTACCGCAAGTATATCGAAAAGGACCCTGCCTTGGAAAGGCGTTTTCAGCCCATCACCGTTGCAGAGCCCTCTCCGGAAGTTGCCTTTCAAATTGTCAAGGGAGTAAAGGACAAGTACGAAAAACATCACGGCGTAACCATCACGGACGAGGCAATTGCCGCCGCCGTTCAACTTTCCGTAAGGTACGTAACGGACAGATTTTTGCCTGATAAAGCCTTCGACATAGTGGACGAAGCGTGCAGCAACCTCAAGCTTACTTCCTATTCCGTCCCCAAGCGGTTGGTAGAACTCACTTCCGAGCTCAACTCTCTCAAGCGCAAGCGCGACCTTGCCTTTTCGTACGGAGACAGGGAGCAAATTGCCGCCATCGACAAGCGCGCCAAAGAGCTGCGTTTCGAGTACGAGTACGTCAAGGCGGATTACGACCAACAACTTGCTCAAAACAGCACCAAGCTTACTGCGGACGACGTTAGGAGAGTGGTGTCGCAAATGACGGGAGTTCCCGTTTCGGAACTGTCGCAAGAAGAAAAGCAAAAGCTTGTGCATTTAGAAGAAGAACTGGGGCGCAGGGTTATCGGCCAGCCGGATGCAGTCAGGGCGGTGTCCCTTGCCGTTCGCCGTCAGCGTGCCGGGCTCAAAGATCCCAACCGTCCCATCGGCAGTTTCATTTTCGTTGGTCCCACCGGCGTTGGCAAAACGGAGCTCAGCAAAGCCCTTTCCGATTGCCTTTTCGGCGCCGATAGCGACGTTATTCGCGTGGATATGTCGGAGTATATGGACAAGCAGTCCACCGCCAAGCTTATAGGCGCACCTCCGGGGTACGTGGGGTACGACGAAAGCGGTTACCTTACCGAAAAGGTACACAAAAAGCCTTACAGCGTGGTACTTTTCGACGAAATCGAAAAGGCCCATCCGGACGTTTTCAATTTGCTATTGCAAATTTTGGACGAAGGGCGTTTGACGGATTCTCACGGCAAAACTGTCGACTTCCGCAACACCGTCATCATTCTCACCAGCAACGTGGGTATCAGCGATGCAGGCGTGGCGGCAAATATCGGTTTTACCGCCACTAACGACTACGGCGACATGCGCAACAAGGTAGAGCGCGCACTAAAACGTGTTTTCAAGCCGGAGTTTTTGAACCGACTGGACGAAATAGTGGTGTTCAACTACCTCGGCGAAGAGGAAACCAAGCAAATCACCAAGCTGCTTTGCCTAAATTTGCGCAAACGCCTTAGCGGCACGCTGGATTTGAAATTTACCGAGCGCGCCATTCAGCTCATAGCTGCCGAAGGTTTCCACAAGGAGTACGGCGCTCGTCCTCTCAAACGTGCCATTCAACGCCAAGTGGAAGACGCCCTTGCCGAAAGAATGCTCACCGGCGAACTTAACCGCGGCGACGGCGTTTTGGTCGATTCCGACGGCAAAACCATCATTTTCAAACGCACTTAATTGTTGAAAAAATATCTTGCAACAATTTGCAAAAGCTATAAAAATCTAAAAGCTTAAAAATAACAAAAGTTGTTAAAAACCAAATCTAACAGCCGTTGAAAAAATTAAAGCCATAATAAGCAAAAATACGAGGGCATCGCCGGTTGGTGATGCCCTCGTGTTATTCCCAAATAATTATTCTTGTTTTATTCCAAAGTAACTATTTGCTTATTATTCCCAAATAATTATTTCTTTTATTTCACTGTATTATTCAAGTTTTGTCGGTGAGATTATTCAACTTCACTTTTAACTTCACTGATGGTTTCACCGTCGGCGTTTT
>CAYYTD010000059.1:4498-8142 GCA_964474475.1 uncultured Oscillospiraceae bacterium
CATTCGTCCACGGTGGTGGAAGTACTTTCCGTTTGGGATTCTTCCCTTTCGGCCTCTGCCACTTGCTTGCTTTCCCCAACCACGGAAGTTTCTTCAAGGTATTTGCCAACGAGAGCTACGTATTCGTCCTGAGTCAAGGCGTTGTAGTCGCCGTACAAGGTGCGCAGTTTAAGCATCTTTCGCACCGATGCATCGTCGCTTTCCGCCGCCGCAATGGCTTGGTTCAAGCGGTCGCCCAGCGGCACGAGCGTTTCGTCGTCCACGTCCTCTTCGTGCCCCTTTAGCGGTAGTGGTTTTGCGCACAGGCAGGCTATCGTTAGCGCAGCGTAGGCAATGCGTATCACGCCACCAGTAACTGCAAAGGGAATGGCAGCCTTGGAAGAGTTTTGCACAAGCGCAAGACTAACCATCACTGTAGATGCCGTCAAAATTGCCGTTGCCGCCAGCGAAAATGCGTTTGCCAACGCAAATTTCGTCTGTTTGCCGCTATCTTTGGAAAATAGTATCACCGACGAAGTAAGCATTAGTGCGGCAGGCAGCATGTAAAAAAGAACCACGTAAGCCCACGGCGCAAAAACCGACGTCAAGGACAATTTGCCGAGAACCGTAATCACGGCAAGTTCGGCAATTTTTATCACGCCTTCCGTTTGGTAGCCCGCTGCGGTAATAATCACGAATACCGTTGCCACCGATGCAATGCAGGCAGCCGCCAAAGCGTGCGCCGCTGCGGAAATTATTTGAACAGCTCGTCTTCGGGTCATTTCGCATCCCCCTCGGATAGTTTTGGGAGCAAATTGCATGTTTTTCGGCAAAATGCGCCACAATTTGCCCCTTTTCAACAATTATACTATCATTCACGCCAAATTGCAACGGTGTTTGCAAAAAAAAGTACCTTCAAAGCCCCTGCCGCAAGGGGAAAGGAGCGCTTCTTGCTCGACTGCAGGGCGTTTTGTTTCAGTTAGCAACATTTTTTTGCTTTTGCGGCACGGCCCGCCGTTGCAGCTTGAAGGCTGTTTTGTGTTTGTGAGGTAGTGCGTTTTGCCTCCCCTTTCGAGTTTTTGACTTCTTCGTCGGTACATTTTGTTTTTCGCCAAGGCTCTTGTGGTTCAGCGGCGGTGCAAAAGTTTGTTTTGGCTATTTTGCAAGGCTACTTTCGTCAATTATTTTTCCTTTGGGCAACGCCACCTTTTCCAACTTGTAGTTATTTTTGTCGTAGCCTACCAAGGTTATTTCTTCAACCAAAAGGTTTCGTTCGCCCCTTTCGGCACTGTCGAATTTCACCCTTGCATTGCCTATTGCCACGCTGTCGCCGTCGCACACGCCCACAAGCTTGCCAATATTTTCAATTTCCGCTTTGGCTGTGCCGTCGTAAATTTTGTCCTTGGCAACCATGCCTTCGATGCGCAAGGTTTTTGGCAATATTTCACCAAAAAAGTCACCGCCAATGGCGTAGTTTTCCGCATCCTTTCCCGTCAAACGCAAGTTTACGGCAACCACTTTTTGTCTGCCTGCACTTGCCTGTTCAAATCGCAACTCGTCCCACTCGGCTTTCACTTCGTCACCGCACAGCACTCCGCGCAGCTCAATTTCACGCACGTTTATTTTGTCGGAGCCGTCGTAAACTTTGCTAAAGTCGTTGGCAATTTCCAACTGACGGGGCAGCACGGTCAACTCCGCCGATTGATAAATTACTTCGTAGTCCCTGTAGCAGCAATCTTGGTTGGTCACGTCAATGCGATAGTTGCCTACGCGCAATTTCCCCCTTTGCTCAACGGCGCATTCGCCGCAGTAATCAAGGTCGCAATCCTCTCCATGTGCAAAGCCGCAGCAGTTGCATTTCAATTCGGGCAGGGCGTTGCCGTAGGTCATTTCGGCATCTTGCGCTTCAACCACCAACTGAGGTGGCAACACGTTGCAAATGCGAGTTTTTTTGTAGGTGTTGCCAATTCTCACTTGCACGTTTACGTTACCGGTGCTTTCGGGTGTAAAGGTAAGTTGATTTTTGTCCTCCGCAGCGCTTTGCTTAACCTTTTTGCCGTTTACGTACCAGCTAACGATGGCGTTTTGTTGCGTGCGTTTGGGGGTAAAGGTAAAGGTGATTTCCTGCCCCCTGCGCAGTTCACCCTCCGCAGCAATACTTCCTGCATAGCGGGCGTTTACGCCTGCAATTACCATCAGCGCAACAAACATGCCTACTATTATCGTCAAGGCAATTATGCCAATTATCACGTCGGATTTGTCTTCCGACCTTTTGTTTTCCTCCATGGTGCAAACCTCCTTTTTGGGGTAGTATGAGCGCCCTTTTCCCCTTCTATGCACGCCATCGAATTTTGGCAGAGTGGCTAATCTAGTTGCACTTTGGCAGAACGGCTCACTCCGTTGAATTTTGATATGGCAGTTCCGTCCTTTCTTCTGTCCTGTCAAGTTTGCCGCCTTGACGGCAACTATCCCCCCATGCTTTGCCACGTCTTGCAATTTATTTGCTTGCCCTTTTGCTTTTGCCACACGCTTTGGAAAATTTGCTTTGCCACTCGCTTTGGAAAGTTTTTTTGGCGCAAGTTTTCGATGTCGCCATTATGCCGAACCGATATGCCGTCCCGCTCTGTTCGGCGGCATTGTTGCCAATTTGCCGTGGCACACGCATTCATTAGTTGACTTGTTTGCCCCCGTGATGTATAATAATCGTGTAATAGCGTGTTTGCAAGTCCGTTGCGGTTTTTCCGCAAGTCGTTAGGGCTTTGCAAAACAAGTTTCGCATTCAAGTTTGTTGCGAATGGAGGTTAATTATGAAGGTTTTACTTTTAGCGGACGTCAAGGGACAGGGCAAAAAGGGGCAAATCGTCGACGTTTCCGACGGATACGCCAACAATTTTTTAATTAAAAAAGGTCTTGGCAAGGTTGCCACGGCAGATACCATCAATTCAGTAGCCCTTCACCAAAAGGCGGTAGAAAGGCAAAAGGAAGAGCAAAAGCAGGCGGCAATTGCCGAGGCAAAACGCCTTAACGGTCAGTCGGTAACCATCGTTGCATCCAAGGGCACGCAAGGCGGCAAAATGTACGGTAGCATCACCAACAAAGAAATTGCCGAAGAGCTTGTAAAAAGCGGCTTTACGGTAGACAAAAAGCAAGTGGTGCTCAAAGAGCCCATTCGCACTACGGGCACTTACACTGTCACGGTCAAGATGTATGCCGAAATTTCTTCCACAATCACCGTTCACGTGCAGTAATTTTGGTATAATTTGCGCACGGCGTGGGCATAATGGGTTTGGAGGTGAAAGTATGAACAACAACCAAACCATCAAGTGCAACGTTCGCGCCTGCAAGTATCACAACGACGACGATTGCCTTTGCAATCTGTCGCAAATCACGGTAACGCCCGATTGCGATTGTCAAACGGCGCATTACTGCAAAAACTATCAGGAAAAATAACGTTAGCACGGCGTCTTTCTTTGAAGGGCGCCGTACATATTTTTTTTTTAGTCATGACTTTTACTTCACTTATCAGTTTAGATATTTTGCAAGGTTACACAAGCGGCGAATTTTGGATTTTCGTCGCCGTCGTGTGTCCTCTCGTTTGCCTTGCAGGCTTCATCGATGCCGTTGCAGGGGGTGGCGGATTGATCTCCCTGCCTGCCTACTTAATT
>CAYYTD010000060.1:0-8125 GCA_964474475.1 uncultured Oscillospiraceae bacterium
AGAAAAGGAAATGAAGCGCAACCAAAAGATCATTGAGGTGAAAGAAGTTCGTCTTTCAATGACCATCGACGTGGGCGATTTGAACACCAAAGCAAACCTTGCAAGAAAGTTTTTGCAAGACGGCAACAAGGTTCAAGCCACCATTCGTATGCGCGGTCGCCAGCAAACTTATGCTAGTCAAGGCGTTGAGGTAATGAAAAAATTTGCCGAAATGCTTGCGGATATTTCCAAAATTGACAAACAACCCACAACGGAGGGGAGAAATATTTCGATGTTTCTTGTTCCGTTGCCGTTAAAATAATCTCGGAGGAATTTATATATGCCTAAACAAAAAACTCATAGCGCATCCAAGAAACGTTTTGTCGTTCTCAAAAGCGGCAAAGTAAAGCGCGCACAATGCAACAAGAACCACAAGCTTGGCAAAAAAACGACCAAGAGAACACGCAACCTTCGTAGCACTGCTTACGTAGATAAGACGCAAGCTAATACTATTAAGAGCATGTTGCCGTACTAACAGGAGGACTGAATAATGAGAATTAAACGTGGTGTAAACGCCGTTAAAAAGCGTAGAAAGATATTAAAGGCTGCCAAAGGATATTTTGGCCTTAAGTCCACCAATTATCGTATTGCTCGTGAAGCGGTGATGAAGAGTGGCAATTATGCTTATGTTGGACGTCGTCTTCGCAAGCGTGACATGCGCAGCTTGTGGATTGCTCGTATCAATGCAGCTGCACGTGCTAACGGTTTGTCCTACAGCAAACTTATGCACGGATTAAAGCTTGCAGGAATAGAACTTAACAGAAAGTCTCTGGCTGAAATTGCAGTAAGCGATCCCGCTACTTTCGCACAACTTGCACAACAAGCTCAGGCTAACTTAAAGTAATTGCATCGGAGTCTTTTTTACTAAAGGCTCCTTTTCTTGTTTGAAAATGATAACTTCCGCAAACAATATTAAGATTGTTGAGGCGTCAAAGCTTTTAGATAAAAAGTATCGTAAAAAATGTGGAAAGTACTTGATTGAAGGTGAACGATTGGTTAACGATGCAATTTTGCATGGCGCCAAGGTTGAGACGGTATTTGTTAAGGACAGCGTTGCACCAAAGTCGACTATCTCCAATGCAATTGTGGTTGCCGATAGTGCTTTTTCAAAGCTAACGGATACAGTTAATACGCAAGGCATTGTTGCAGTAGTGAACATTTCTGAGCCAACGTTGCAAGTGCCCAATGGTAATTGTTTGATATTGGATTCATTGCAGGATCCTGGCAATGTCGGTACGTTAATAAGAACTGCAACGGCATGCGGATTTACTGATATTTTTGCTGTTAATTGTGTTGATTTGTATTCACCCAAAGTCTTGCGTTCTGCAATGTCGGCACATTTTTGCGTCAATTTGCATACTTGCGATGATATGACTGCCGTCTTTTCGCTTTTAAAAGGTCATTGCTCGATTTGGGCTTGCGATATGAACGGTGAAAATATCTTTGATGTACCTGTTTTGGGTAACGTAGCCGTTGTCGTTGGCAATGAGGGGAATGGTATCGGTCAATTCATTAAGGATAACACTGATAAAATCGTATCGCTACCTATGCAAAAGATAGAGTCTTTGAACGCAGCAATAGCCGGAAGTGTCGTGATGTATCAAGTATTTTCAAAACAAGTTTAGTAAATAGTAGAGGGAGAATTAATATGTCCGGACATAGCAAATGGAATAATATTAAGAACAAAAAAGCAAAGGGCGATGCGGCTCGTAGTAAAATTTTTACAAAAATAGGTCGTGAAATTGCCGTTGCCGTCAAAGCAGGAGGCGCAGATCCGTCGTCTAACAGTAAATTATACGACGTGATTCAAAAAGCTAAAGCTAACAATATGCCCAACGACAATATTACCCGCAGCATTAAAAAGGCTAGTGGAGAGTTGTCTACGGTTGACTATGTTGAAATCGTTTACGAAGGTTACGGTATTGGCGGCAGTAGCGTAATCGTCGAATGTCTTACTGACAACAAGAATAGAACCGCAGGAGACGTTCGTTGTGCATTTGACAAAAACGGAGGCAATCTCGGTCAAACAAACAGCGTAACTTTTATGTTTGATCGCAAAGGTGTTGTTGTTGCCGAAAATACTATAGGTTTGGATGATGATGCGGCCTTTGAACTTGCAATTGAATCGGGAGCTGACGACGTTGCCGTTGAAGACGGTATGGTCGAAATGACGTGCGACGTATCTTGTCTAGCTGCTGTTAGAGATGCTGTCGTAGAGAAGGGATTGAATCTCGTTTCCGCCGAAATGACTTGGTTCCCGCAAACGATGGTTACTTTGGATGGCGATAATCTTGCACGCTTCCGCAAGATGTTGGATACGCTTGAAGATAACGATGACGTACAAAACGTATATCACAACGTATCTTTGCCGGATGACGACGAAGAATAAGTTAATATCTAATGGAGGTTGTGATCGCAACCTCCATTATTTTTTTGCAAACGCTATGTGGTTACTTCCAGTAATCAACCCGCAGTTGTAAAAATGTGGAGTGTGTGTGAAAAATATGCAATCAACCGAAAACATCGTTATGCATTGCGTACTGTGATTGACTTGTACAAGGCATATAAAACGCCCAAATGCTCAAATAATTTTACTTGCCACATATTAGACTTGACTTTTGATGGCGATTGCATTAAAATTTTGGGTAAGGTGATTTATGAAGAGAATTATCGGATTTGACCCCGGACTTGCAATAATAGGTTACGGCGTACTCGATGTTGACGATCGCGGAAACAAGACCGTCGTCGATTACGGTGTAATAACTACGCCCAAAGAGGAAAGTTTTCCAGTTAGGCTTGCACTTATATATGAAAGCGTTACGAAGTTAATAGAAAAGTATTCTCCGGACGAAATTGCTGCCGAAGAATTGTTTTTTAATACTAACATAACGACTGGTATTAACGTTGCTCATGCTAGAGGTGTATTGCTGCTGGCAGCTGTACACAGTTGCGGTAGATTATATGAGTATACCCCGTTGCAAATTAAGCAGGCGATGACGGGCTATGGCAGAGCAGATAAGAAACAAATACAAGAAATGGTTCGTATTTATTTGAACCTCTCCAAAATACCGCGTCCGGACGATGCTGCCGATGCGTTGGCAGTTGCGCTTACGCACATTCAAACGGGTGGTTTAACGGACAAGTTTTTTATCAAATAGTTTTTGTATACTTGCGAATTTGTTGCAAGAGCTATTGGCTGTATTTGTGTTGTAAAGTGAGGATTATATGTTAAATTATTTGAACGGTGAAATAACGGACCTTTTGCTAAACGGCATTGTTATTGACGTCGGAGGCGTTGGATATGAAGTTGGTGTTTCTTCTTATACCTTAAACTCTTGTTCTTTAGGTCAAAAACGCACGATATACGTATATATGCAAGTCAAGGAGGACGGAGTGGCTTTGTTTGGATTCGCAACAAAAGAGGAGAAACAAATGTTTACGTTGCTTACGTCCGTTTCCGGTGTGGGAGCAAAAGTGGCCATCTCAATACTTTCAGGAATGGACGTGCAAGGTTTGGCATTTGCTATATTTAACGAGGATACGTCAAGGCTCACCAAAATTAAAGGATTAGGAAAAAAGACGGCAGAACGTATTGTCTTGGAGCTTAAAGAAAAAGTTGTGGTGGATGCATCTAACGTTGAGCTACCAATTATGAATGAGGTTAACAATCAAATGACCTTAGATATGAAAAACGCCGTTGCCGTTCTTTGTTCACTCGGAAAGAATGAAACTGAAGCGAGAAAACTCGTTGAAGCTGCTGCGGGACTTGGAGCTAAATCGGCAGAAGAACTTATTAACATGGCTTTTAGAATAAATTAGGAAATATACGACGATGGAACAGCAGTTTTTTACAAGTACATTGACGGAAAAAGAACGCGACACCGAAAATATTTTGCGTCCCAAGTCGCTGTCGGATTATGTCGGGCAGGACAAGGTTAAGCAAAATATGGAAGTGTACATCAAGGCGGCTTTGTCGCGCAGCGAAAGTCTGGACCACGTTTTGTTGTATGGTCCTCCCGGACTGGGAAAAACGACGCTTGCACACATTATAGCAAACGAAATGGGCGTGCCCATAACGGTGACAAGTGGCTCGGCAATACCGGGAAAATTTGACTTGTCTGCCATTTTGTCTAAGCTAAAGCCCAATGAAGTGCTATTCATTGATGAAATACACCGTTTAAACAGCAGTCTCGAAGAAATATTGTACCCTGCAATGGAGGATTTCCGCTTGGACTTCGTTGTCGGCAAGGGACCTTCGGCACAAAGTGTGAATATCAAGCTTGAAAAGTTCACGCTGATTGGTGCTACTACAAAAGCTGGCAATTTGGCTGCGCCCTTGCGTGATCGCTTCGGCGTTCAAATGAGGTTAAAGCTGTATTCTCCTGAATATCTTCAAACTATAGTAGTTAATTCGGCGCGTAAACTTGGTACGGAAATTGATGCGCAAGCGGCGTATGAAATTGCTCGCAGAAGTAGGGGCACGCCGCGTATTGCCAATCGTTTGTTGCGCCGCGTTAGGGACTTTGCCGAAGTGTTAGCCGATGGTAGGATCACGCAAGAGGTTTGCTTACATGCCATGCAAGTAATGGAAGTAGATGAATTGGGCTTAGATGCCGTAGATAAAAACGTTTTAACCACGATAATTGACAAGTTTAGTGGTGGGCCCGTTGGTTTGGAAACTTTGGCATCCGCAACTGGTGAGGACGCCGTAACCATTGAAGACGTTTACGAGCCTTATTTGTTGCAGCTTGGTTTTATTGCAAGGACTCCGCGTGGACGTGTCGCAATGCCGAATGCCTACAAGCATTTGGGTAAGAAAATATCCAAAGAAAGAATGGAAATGCTGTCAATATACGTTGATGGCGACGATAATAATGAAGACGAGTGATTTTTACTATGATTTGCCGCAAGAGTTAATCGCGCAAAGACCAATTGAACCGAGAGACGCATCGCGTTTGTTGGTATACAATCGAAAAGATAAGACTATCGAACATAAACATTTTTACGACATAGTCGATTATTTGCGTAGCGGCGACGTATTGGTTGTCAATAATACTAAGGTTTTACCTGCCCGTATTTACGGGGCTAAAGAGGGGACTGGCGGCAAAATTGAGTTTTTGTTGTTAAAACGTCTGGATTTGACTCATTGGGAAGTTATTCTCAAGCCGGGCAGAATAGCTAAGCCCGGAGCCGTATTTTGTTTTGGAAGCAAGCTGAAAGCAAGAGTTGAGCAAATTGCCGATGACGGGAGTAGAATCGTTGAATTTATTTTCGACGGCGTTTTTGAAGATATTCTTTCTGAAATAGGTGAGATGCCGTTACCTCCGTATATCAAAGAAAAGCTTTCGGACAAGAGCAGGTACAACACGGTATATTCCAAAGTCGATGGATCGTCCGCTGCGCCGACAGCTGGGTTGCATTTTACGCCCGAATTAATGGCAAAACTCAAATCTAAAGGTGTACAAGTAGCCGAAGTGCTGTTGCACGTTGGTTTAGGGACTTTTCGCCCGGTAAAAGTCGATGATGTTACGCAACACCATATGCATAGCGAATATTACGCGGTTTCACAAGATGCTGCAGATATTATCAACTGTGCAAAGGCAGAAGGTCGTCGAGTGATATGCGTCGGCACCACGAGTGTAAGAACCGTTGAAAGCGCATCGGATAGCAACGGCGTATTGCATGAATGTTGTGGCAACACCGATATTTTCATTTACCCTCCGTACAAATTTAAGGTTGTCGATTGTTTAATTACCAATTTTCATTTGCCAGAAAGTACGTTAATAATGTTAAACGTATATGCCAACGCCGTAAGTAATAAGTACAGATTCTTTTCCTTCGGAGATGCAATGTTTATTGAATAAAATCAAACTTGTAGAGAATATAGTTAAGTCGCATTTTCACAAAGCAGTTAAAAACAATTTTAATGTGATGTTGTAATGTGACGTCAAGGTGAATTAATGAGTGAATTCTCGTTTGAACTTCAACACGTGGACAAGCATACCGGTGCAAGAGCCGGATTGTTTCATACTCCACATGGAGACATAGAAACCCCGATTTTTATGCCTGTTGGCACGGCCGCAACTGTCAAGTCTTTGTTGCCGTCTACCATTAAAGAAATCGGGACGCAAATATTACTATCAAATACTTATCATTTGTATCTTCGTCCTGGCAGCGAGTTAGTGGCCAAAGCTGGCGGATTGCACAATTTTATGAATTGGCATGGTCCCATTCTTACGGATAGCGGTGGATTCCAAGTGTTTTCATTGGGGTCGTTGCGTAAAATAACGGACGAAGGCGTTACTTTTTCGTCGCATATTGATGGCAGTAAGCATATTTTTACTCCCGAAAGCGTAATGAAAACGGAACATGATTTGGGCGCAGATATAATAATGGCATTCGATGAATGTTCTACTTACGGATGTGACAAAGAATACGCAAAAGCCGCAATGGAGCGCACGCATCGATGGTTGGTTCGTTGTAAGAACGCTCATGAAAATGGTAAACAAATGCTGTTTCCTATAGTACAGGGCAATATGTTCAAAGATTTGCGTATTCAATCGGCAAAGTTCGTTCGAGAGTATGCCGAGTGTGGTATTGCCGTCGGTGGATTGTCTGTTGGAGAACCGAGTAACGTAATGTATGAGATGTTGGATACGATTCGTCCCTTGTTGCCTGAGAATATGCCGCGATATTTAATGGGTGTTGGTACGCCGGATTATTTGTTGGAAGGCTACGAACGCGGCATCGATATGTGCGATTGCGTTTTGCCAACAAGAATTGCGCGCAACGGAACTGCAATGACGTCACATGGCAAAGTGGTTTTGCGGAACGCCGCATATCGAGAAGACTTTACTCCCCTCGATGACGAATGTGGCTGTTATTGCTGCCGTAATTTTTCTAAAGCGTATTTGCGGCATCTTGTCATGTGCAAGGAAATATTGGGTGCGGAGTTGCTCTCAATTCATAACGTCCATTTTTTGCTTAAATTGGCGCAAAATGCACGTCAAGCGATTTTCGAAGATAGATTTGGCGAGTTCAAACAGGAGTTTTATTCAAAATATTACAGAAAATAACAAAACTTGCAAAGACTTTGATTATTGTTAAGCTTCTATTGTCGACAATATATTTGGATTTTTACACTTAATAATAATTTTTTATTGGATTTTTAGGGTATTTGCAACTGCAAATTAATCGTTTTATATAATACTTGCTTAAAATAGCTTGAAAGCAACAATACAAGTATTTTTGTTGCAAAAGTAGCCGAATTATAGTATAATCTTAATAAATTGTTACTACACGTAAACATTATAAAGGAGAATTAATATGAAAAGCATCAAAAGAATTTCGCTTTTGGCCTTGCTCTCTGCACTTATTGCAGTCTTTTGCCTTGGCAGTATTGCATTTGCTGACACTACGGGCACCGAAGCGGAATTGAAAAATCTCATTACTGATTGTGCAACTGGCGGAGTGGTTGATCTTCAAGGGAAGACGTACGAAATTACTAACGTCATATCTATTGAGGCAAGCAAAAGCTTAACAATTAAGAATGGCACAATTGTTGACAAAAATTCTGCAAACACAGCCGTAACTATTAAAAATAGCGGCAAATTGACTCTCGAAAACGTCACGATTTCCGGCGCAGGCATCATTCTTTACAATGAAGGAGAACTGGTTGTAAACGGTGGTAAAATTGGAAGAAGTGCAGTTATTGAAAATGATGAAATTACGCAACAAGCATCTTTTGTTTCTATATACGTTGCTCGTAACGATTTAGTTGGTAAAAATTCAGTTGTTACGTTGAATTCAGGCGAATTCAATGGTAAAATCGTAGTTGAAAATGCATTTTTCTCTTCTGTAGCTATCAATGGTGGTACTTTCCACGGAGATATTGAAGAGATGAATACTACTAAAAACTTTGTGGTTAATGGTGGTACTTTTGACGGCAAGTTTGCTAACCTTGAGTTGTTCTTGGCAAAATTTGCAGGAAACGAAAAGATCCTTTTTACGCAGCAGGCAGTATCATTGAATACCATAACCACATCAGGCTATCGTTGGGGTGGAAGTGACGAGAATGCGTTGTCTT
>CAYYTD010000061.1:0-8048 GCA_964474475.1 uncultured Oscillospiraceae bacterium
CATTAAGATTCACGGCGTAATTCAGCCCATTGTGGTTACACCCATGGGCAAGCGCTTTATGATTATTGCCGGCGAACGTCGTTTTCGTGCAAGCAAAATGGCAGGAAAGAAGGAAATACCTGCTATTATTCGCAACTATACCACGCAGCAAATTAAGGAGATTAGCCTTATTGAAAACCTTCAACGTGAGGATCTTTCTCCCATTGAAGCCGCTCGTGCTATACGCACGTTGATGACGGAATTTAACATGACGCAGGAAGTTGCGGCGGACCGCATTGGAAAAAGCCGTTCTGCCGTGGCAAATACTTTGCGTTTGTTAACCCTTTCCGACGACGTTATTGCGCTTATCGAAAGCGGAAGGCTTTCCGCCGGACATGCACGCACCTTGGTTGTTGTGCCCACGGAGCACCAGTACAAGCTTGCGCTTAAAGGGTGCGACAATCAAATGACCGTTAGAGAAATGGAAAAGGCTGTGAGAGAGTTTCTTAACCCCAAACCTCAAAACAAGCCTGCCATTGAAGAAAGTAAGGAACTGAAAGAGCTTGTTGGCAACATGCAACGCGCTTTTGCAACAAAGGTTTCCGCTTTGGGTAACGGGCGTAAGGGACGTATTTACATAGATTATTTTACGTCGGACGATTTGGATCGCATTTGTAAGATGGTTGAAGGTTGGATGTCTTCCGAGTTTAGAAAAACCGACGAATAGTGGAGGAAAATGCTGATGACAGTTTTTGACGTCGTATTTTTGGCCGTTGCTGTTCTTGGCTTGATTATTGGGCTTTGCCGCGGATTTATGAAATCTTTGCTTGACTTTGTTGGTTTTATCATCTCTGCCGGTGTGGCGATTTTGCTTTGTGTTCCTCTTGGAAAAGTGTTTAATTCCGTTTTTGACGATAACCTTGGCATTTTTGGTGCGCTAATTGCCTTTTTGGTGGTGTTTTTCATCATTTTTGGACTGGTTATTTTGGCGAAATGGGGAATTGAACGCTCGCTGATTAAACACAAAGGCTTCCGCGTGGTAGACGTTTTGGTTGGTCCTGTGTTCCACTTGGCTATTATTTGGTTGATTTTTGGTTTGGTTTTCGCCTTTGCTGAGCTGGCGCCCACCAGCGGAATGGCAATATCGGAAAGTTTGTATAGCTTTTTGAGCGATATTCAAAATGGCGTTGTTTTGCGCACCGTGTACGACTCATTTAATCCGATGTATGGAGTTATAGCGGCGTTGCTGCAGTAAGACGTGTTGTGGTTTCTGGGAAAGTTTTCGCAGTTCTTAGCTTGGCTTTCTGTTCGCAGTTGCGGTAACGTAGTTTGGCTTGCGTAGATGTGATTCGACTGGTTGATTCCATTGCGGCAGTTTGAGAATTGTTTTGATGTTTAGCTCAAATAGCCTGCTGTTTGAAGGAATTTGATACGGTGGTTCAATTGCGAGGTGGCTTTACGGCATGGCAGTGGCTTGATTACGGTACGCTTACATTGTGTTTTTATAAGGCAGTGCATTGCTATTGCGCTTTAACGTTTTGGTTTTGCGGTTTGTTTAACAAACGTGCGAGTTTGCCGAATTGAGTCGTTCCGCAATATTTTTTATTTTGCTACTCTATTTGTTTTGGTTTGTTAAAATGGTAAATTATACAATATTTTGGTAAAACGGTAAAACACGTGTTTTATTGGATTCTGTCCCTATATTTTGTATTTTTAACATATCGTTCATTTTTAATTTTGATCTCGGATGCAAATTTGTGTTCGAGATTTTTTTTGTTTCAAATTAAAATTTTCGCGTCCTTTAAAGCAAATATATTTTTTTTATTTTGGAATTTGACCTGCAACGGTGGACTTAAAATCGGATTTGGTTTATTATTTTGAATTCGATTTGCCGATTATTGATTTTGAATTCGGGTTTATCTTGTTCTCTAATTTGTGCTTTGTTTGTTGGAATTGGTTCTGTGCGCTGAGTTTTTTGTATTTTTAGTCGGCAGCAGATTTTGTGCTCGAAGTGGTTTTGTTTGAATTCTATTTTATCGTGTTTTGTTTAATTGAAACGAAATTTCCTGTCTGTATTTATTTTTTTTAAGGCAAAGAAACTGCTCGTTTCTTGCGAATAACTATGTTATAAAAGTTGGTTGAAATAGCCGTTTTGACGGAATTTTTCATTTAAAAATTTGAAACTTCCGATAAAAATAGAGCTCGTTTTGTCTCAATAATGCAATTATAAATGAAACTGTTCTCGCAAAATATTGCAATACATGTTTTTGGCTGTTTTTCGCAACTCTCATATCAAACGGGGGCCAGGATAAAAACGAACGCCGTTCATTTTTTATTTTGTGATCTTAAACCGTATTTGTTGTCACTGAAGTTGAAATATCTTGGTATTACGGGCGCTTTATTGAGCGGAAGAGTTTAATCAACGTAGATTGTTTTGTGTTGGTGCGATTAGTTTTAATGTGCAGTAATTGCCAGTCAATTGACTTCGCTTTTGGTTGTATCTAATTTTCAATTTACGGGCGTGCAATTTTAATTTGCCACCACTCAATCTAATTTTGCCTGCAAATACTGTAATTATTGCTTTGGTTGGCCTTAAAGTTATGCGTATGATGACCTTTGATAAATAGGCGCAATGCAAAATTGCTCGTTTTGTGGCCCGCAGGACGTATTGATTTTGTTGTAGTGATTAGTTGACTTTATTTATGCACTTTGAATTTTTGCAGCTAAATGTATGCGTAACGTGGCTGCGCTATCGCAGAATTTACTGCGGTCATAATGATGCAACTACATATTTTTTTTATCGTGCGCTCGTTAACCTTGCCTTGCAATTTTACTTAAATCATGTCCGTTCTGCCTTGTCGGCGCCGGCGATATTCTGACATTCTTTGATACTTTTTGCGCTGTTTTAGCTCCTGTTTTACATCTGCGCGCATCATTTTTGTTTGTGCTATTGCGCATCGTCTAATTCTATCAATATTGCTGCTCTCAAATTTTGTGCAAAAATTACCTTAATCGGCGCAATTTCCTGTTCGCGCCATGTGTTTCAACCATGGTTTTTTCTTGTTTCACGTGAAACAGAGTCAAATAACTCGACCGTGCCGTGTCTTTTGCGCATTTCGAGTACGTGTCATAAATCTCACGCCTGTCACTTTTGGTTATTTTGATTTTTTGTCTTCTGTTTCTGTTTTGTTCTCCATCGTTTGCGGTTTGCTTGGGAAATTATTCTCTCCGAAGTCAATAAATGAATGTTTTTTGTGCTAAATAATTCCACCAGCCGTGGGAGATGGCTTGTTTCACGTGAAACAAAATAATTGTAGATTATGTCGGACTGCTTTGTACATTAACGCTGCAAGTAAATTGATGCAAGAGAAAAAGCGGCAATTGATGACGTGCCTTACGATTGGCACGAATGATTTGGAGTGATATAAATGACTATAAATCCATCTCCTTGCTGTAAAATTCGGGGGCGCAATGGTTTTTTTGACCGTAGATCTCGCTATTTTGACGCGATTCTTGCTCAAGTGATTGATTGCCCTTGCTAGCTTGCCCAATTTGTTGCCGCGGTTTGAGTAGATCTACAATTCGTCCTGAATTAAATAGATGTTGCCAAATAATGATATTATGGTATTTAAATTACGTCGCAAACTGGTTCGCACCGACATGGTGTAACATGATATTTTTCGTTTGAATAATATAATCGTGTTGCTCTAAATCAAAACGGCAGGTGATTTATAATCGAACCAGCGTGCGTAATCATCTGAATCTGAGCAAATGTTCAAAAAAAGTAAAAATATAACGAACCAAATCCCAATTGGGACGTTTGCCGGGACGCCTTTGAAAATTATTTCGAACTGGTTAAAGGGATCTATATGGGTAACCGCTGGTGTCTATAATTACAAAGAGCTTGTTTAACGGTTTTGCAACTGTTGGCTTGTGATAATGCATATCCTTTTATGCGAAATGAATGTTAAAGGTGTTTCGAACTACGTGCGCATACTTTTAAATTGGATGTCGTGCATATTTGCTTTGTGTACGAATAATCATTGAACAATTTAAAGCCTGCCGACTGGTTGGCATTCTCACCTTTGCGCCGCATGGATGATTCGAACTTGAATTGTCTGTTGTTGTGGTAATTTTTATTTTGTGCAAGTCGCTACATATTGCGCTAGCGCACGGATACTTGCTTAAAACAACAAGAAACTCAATGCGCCAACGCTAATAAGCTATGACAGACATAGCAATCTGAGGCGCAAAAAACGACGTGTATGCACTCCATATTTCCAATAATACCGGACAATGAGCAGGAACTCAGTATTCGCAACGAGAAATAAAACTTGCAGCCATCAAACATTGCGTGTATAAGACAATATATACACTAAAGACTGCTCGCAAAAGTGATATCACGTCTACATTAAATAAATAATGGCTGCAACATGTTCCCGCCTACAATGTACATGGATAGTATGTCTTTGAGCACGAATCCCGCAACAAATGTTTGTTGATTAGAATAGTGAATTTCAACATGTTCTTGCCCTGTTGCGTTTATGAAGTGTGTAATAAAGAGCGCGAAGAAGTGTGCAACAACAAGCACGAAGGGGGCAAGGTGTAGCAAGCGAGCCAGAATCGAGTAAAAATCTACATACAGCGGGGCAATGCGCGTGAAGTGGGTGACAACGTGATAGAAGCAGGCAATAAATATAATTTCGGTTTGAATATATGAGCTGCAATATATACATTCGGCATTTAGCGGCTGCGGCTGCAACGGTGTTTCGACAAAAGTACTCAAAAACATATAATAGAAGTTAATCGACGGGTGTTAAAAGTCGTTACCATTGTGAAAACTAACAAAAAAACGGCGGAGGTCGGAGTTTAATGTTTGAGATTAGTGTTAACGGCAAAAGCGACGAGCTTGCGGGGCGGCTTAGGAAGATTTTGAGCCGCCCTGTGTTTATGTGTATAGGGACGGAAAAGGTGTTTTCGGACAGTCTTGGCCCTCGCGTTGGCAGCATGCTTAACGCAAAAATGAAAAAACCGCACTATATTTACGGTTTGGTGAACTGCAACATCACTGCCGAAAATCTGTGTGCCGCACACGAGCTAATTAAAAAGCTGCACCCACGCAGCCAAATTATTGTTATCGATGCCGCCGTTGGCACGTACGAGCAAATAGGCGTTGTGCAGGTGGCGCGCCAAGGAATAATCCCTGGGGCGGCGACGAACAAAAACTTGCCGCAAATAGGCGACGTGAGCATAGTGGGCATCGTCGGTGAGCGTGGCATGGCGGATTTTTACACGCTGAACAGTGAAAAAGAACGTTTGGTAAACCGCGTGGCAGGCTTCATTACCGATGCTATCGTGCAGGCGGCGGATTGCTGACGGACCGCAAGACGGTTAACGACGAATAACAAGGCAGGTAAGGTGGCGCAATGTTATTGTTGTGCGATAATTTTGTGACGAAACATAGTCTTGAATCGTTATAAAACGAAATAAAACGAATTTTTGAATATTATAAGGTTACAAAAATGGAATGGTGCAAGGCCGTTTAAGAAAACTTAAAGTTTGTGTGGATATAATGCCCAAAGTAGAATGAAAAAGGTTGCTAGGCAAATACTATTTTAGATGTAGCAATTTTGCGCATACAATCACATGTGTAGCAATTTGCGCTCGCAATGGTGTATCGATTTTACGTTTACGTGCACTTGCCGCAATTTTCGCCAAAATATTGCGGCGGCACAATATGTTGCATTGTTGCGTTTATAAATTTGACAGCGACCATACGCATATGCTAAAATAAAAGGTACTATTGTGATAAATGTAGTCACAAAAGATGACGCCGATTGCGGCTAATCGCCACAGTGCGTAAAGGAGAAAGCTTTGGAACAAAAACAAAAACGAATTATATCCACTATAATTTCGGCAGTGTTGCTTGTTGCCGTGTTCTTTATGGTTTTTTACTATCTCGGTAATCAATCGACGGTAATAAACGAATACCAATTTAAGCAAAACATTGCAAGTTACGAAAAAATTAAAATCAGTTACTACAAAGTTATTTGCACCGATGCCAAAGGCAACGTGTACAGCTTTGTAACTGCCGATAGAACGGGTTTGTACAACTACATTTTGGAAGAAATGGAGTCCGGAAACGTCAACCCGAAGTTGAAAGAGGGGCAAAACCTTGACGTTGTGGACCCCAACGCAAGAAGTTGGACGGACTACATCTTTCCCGTGCTGGGCATTGTGGCGGCGATAATTTTGGCTGTGATGATGTTCCGCATGATTGCCCGTCAAAACAACCAAAATATGGATTTTGGCCGTTCGCGCGCAAAGGTGGTGCAAAACGTAAAGGTACGCTTTAGCGACGTTGCCGGTGCCGACGAAGAAAAGGAAGAATTGCAAGAAGTAATCGACTTCCTTAAGGATCCTAAAAAATTCAACGACGTTGGCGCGCGCATTCCCAAGGGTATTTTGCTCGTAGGCCCTCCGGGAACGGGTAAAACCCTGTTTGCCAAAGCCGTTGCAGGCGAGGCGGGCGTTCCGTTCTTTTCGCTGAGCGGTTCAGACTTTGTTGAAATGTTCGTAGGCGTGGGCGCAAGCCGTGTACGTGACGTATTTGAGCAAGCAAAGCGCAACATGCCGTGCATCGTTTTCATCGACGAAATCGACGCTGTAGGCCGTCAGCGTGGCGCAGGCCTTGGCGGCGGCAACGACGAAAGGGAGCAAACGCTCAACCAATTGCTCGTTGAAATGGACGGTTTTGATACCAGCACTAACATTATAATAATGGCGGCAACCAACCGTGCCGACATTTTGGACCCCGCTCTCATGCGCCCCGGACGTTTCGACAGACAAATTTACGTAAACCGTCCCGACGTGAGGGGCAGAGAAGCCATCTTGAAGGTGCACGCTCGTCAAAAGCCCATCGGTCCGGACGTCAACTTCCGCACGGTGGCACGCATCACGGCAGGCTTTACTGGTGCCGACCTTGCCAACCTGCTTAACGAAGCGGCAATTTTGGCGGTGCGTGACGGCAGAAAAGTGATAACCATGCAAGACGTAAACGAAGGCATCAACAAGGTTGTAATGGGCCCGCAAAAGAAATCTCGCTTGGTTACCGAGCCGGACAAACGCATTACCGCCTACCACGAATCGGGCCACGCCATTTTGGCAAGCAGCCTAAAATACTGCGATCCCGTTCACGAAGTGACCATTATTCCGCGCGGCATGGCGGCAGGTTACACCATGACTCGCCCCGAAAACGACAACAACCACGTAACAAAGCAGCAGTTGCTTGACGAAATCACCATGACGCTGGGCGGCCGTGTTGCCGAAGAGTTGATTATCAAAAACGTAAGTTCCGGCGCAAGCGGAGACATTAAGCAGCTTACCCAAACGGCTCGCCGCATGGTTACCGAATGGGGCATGAGCGACAGAATTGGACCTTTGTTCTTTGGTAGCGACGGCGAAATTTTCGTTGGTAAAAACTATCAAACGGAAAAGGGCTACTCGGAAGAAATTGCTAACGTCATCGACGAAGAAGTGAGAAAGATCGTTGAAGAATGCCACAAGCGCGCAACGGAAATTTTGACGGAAAAAATCGGCGTGCTGCACGCAATGTCGAGAGTGCTCATCGAAAAGGAAACCATCCACAGCGAAGAGGTGGAAATGTTGATGGCAAATAAGACTGCGGAAGAGGTTATTGCCCACATGGAAGCTGCCGAACAGGCATCGGCAAGCAAGGCAGAGCCCCAACAGCAAGAAGAAAGCCAACAACAAACCGCCGAACAAGCGGAAAGCACGGAAAAATAAACTCCTGCAAGCGCGGCGAAAATTTAATAATAGCAAAAAACAGTCGTCCCAAGCGGACGGCTGTTTTTTTTGTGCCCAAAAAGGCGGAGCCTTAATTGCGTGCTTTTGCCTATTGTATTTTGCCCCCCCCTGCCTGCAAAGTGCCAAATGGGTAGCAAAAGTAAAAAAAGTGCTAAAAATGTTTTGCCAGACTATTGACAAAAAGGCAGGGGGGGGGTATAATCCAAAATGGGAAGTGATATACGGTTGACCGAGTA
Organism: uncultured Oscillospiraceae bacterium; assembly: GCA_964474475.1. Taxonomy (GTDB): domain Bacteria; phylum Bacillota; class Clostridia; order Christensenellales; family CAG-314; genus Fimimonas. The sequence continues at coordinate 8,043 of CAYYTD010000061.1, forward strand.
GGTTAA
>CAYYTD010000062.1:0-7959 GCA_964474475.1 uncultured Oscillospiraceae bacterium
TGGAACGTAGTTGGCGTTTGCTTTTGGTTGCTTTCCCTTGCCAAGCTCAATCATCCTGCCCTAAAGGCAGTTTGCGCAACTCTGCTGGCAACTGTAATTACTGCATTGTTCGGCGTTACCACGTCGGTGGTGGATACCTGCTTGGGATTTGTAACAGGCAAAGGGTTCTATTTGTATTTGGACGACTTTTGGCGGCGTTTTTGCGTGCTGTACCTTAACGGAGTTGTTTTTTACGTAACGCAAGTAATTTGCAATTTGTTTTTGTTTGCAGTGGCGTTTGTGCCGTTAGAGCGTGTAAACGCCCGCGCAAAATTGCGTTTTTTGCAACAGGACGTTGTTGCGGAGAAGTAACATTCCGCCATATCGTTGACAAATGTCACAAATTAATATATACTTCAAAACACAGCGGATTTAGTTTTTTGCTGTGTTTTTAGTTTGTTTTATTCGGAGGAAGCTGTAATGGCAGAAAAACAATTTGTAAAAGAAATAGCGGATATAGATGCGGATTTTCCTCAATGGTATACCGACGTAGTCATCAAAACTCAACTTGTAGATTACGGCCCCGTTAAGGGCACGATGGTAATTCGCCCTTACGGCTACGCTATTTGGGAAAATATTCAAAAGGAACTGGACCGTCGTTTTAAAGAGACCGGCCACCAAAACGCCTATTTCCCTCTGCTCATTCCTCACAGTTTGTTGCTTAAAGAGGCTGAACACGTAGAAGGCTTTGCGCCGGAAGTGGCAATGGTTACCGTTGCCGGCGGCGAAAAACTTGCCGAGCCCGTGGTTATTCGCCCCACAAGCGAAACCATCATTTGCAGCATGTACAGCAAGTGGATTAACAGCTATCGCGATCTTCCGTTAAAGCTCAACCAATGGGCTAACGTAATGCGTTGGGAAAAGACCACTCGCCCCTTCTTGCGTACGTCGGAATTTTTGTGGCAAGAGGGCCACACGATTCACGCCACGAGCGAAGAGGCCATGCAAGAAACCATCGACATGCTCCATTTGTACAGCGATTTCGCGCGCGAATACCTTGCAATGCCCACCTTTATCGGCAGAAAGTCGGAAAAGGAAAAATTTGCCGGCGCCGATGCCACTTTCGGCATGGAAGCAATGATGTTGGACGGCAAATCGTTGCAAGCAGGCACAACTCACTATTTCGGTCAAAAGTTCAGCCGCGCTTACGACATTCAATACTTGGACAAAGACGGCACGCACAAGTACGTTTGGCAGTCCAGCTGGGGCGTTTCCACCCGCTTGATAGGTGCCATCATCATGGCTCACGGAGACAAGCGCGGTTTGGTTCTTCCCCCCATGATTGCCCCCATTCAAGTTGTCGTCATTCCCGTTGCTGCTCACAAGGAAGGCGTGCTTGACAAAGCAACGCAGGTTGCCAACGAACTCAAAGCCGCAGGGCTGCGCGTAGAGTTGGACACTCGCTATCAATCACCAGGTTGGAAGTTTAAAGAATGGGAAATGAAGGGCGTGCCCGTGCGTATCGAAGTGGGACCGAGAGACATCGAAAACGGTGTTGCAACCTACGCCAGAAGAGATACTTGCGAAAAGGAAACGTTGCAGCTTGAAGGTATCGGCAATGCCGTTGCCGAGTTGTTGAAACAGATTCAAACGGATATGTACAACAAATCGCTCGCCTTCCGCAACAGCCACGTAAAACTTGCGCACAACATGCAAGAGCTGGGCGAAGTGTTGGACAGCAAGTGCTTTGCCAAAGTCGTTTGGGATCAAGACCCCGCTTGCGAAGCTGCCTTCAAAGAAAAGTATCAGGCAACGGTGCGCGTAATGCTTGATGAAGAACCTTTCCAAGACACCTGCACCTGCTGCGGAGAAAAATCCGACAAGCTTGTGGTTGCACTGGTTGCTCGCGCTTATTAAGCAATAGAACACTTTGTGTCCATTCGTGGATAGCGATGAAGGTCACCAATGGAAAAAGAAACGCTTGCAGTTTGCAAATGACGGCTTTTGCGTTGGGCAACGAAGCAAGTTTGCTTTTACTTGCAAATAGAAAATGAAGTTTGTTTTTATTTGTAAATGGAAAACTAATAAAATAATAGCGTCGCCGCAACGGTTTGTTGCAGCGACGCTTTGCATTCGTGTCGTTTTTTTTATTTTGATAACTGTAACGATTTTTTAGTGGATAGCGTAAACTTTTCGTTGTTTGTGGCACAAAGCTTTCGTTGTGCAACGGTTGTGTTGCTTTGCAAGTTTACATGGACACCAATGCAAATCTTGCGCAGAACAACGCGGCAATGACGGTTATTACAATGTCTTTTTTGGTAAATTTGCCGGTAAACAAGGTGATGAGCACGTAAGCAATTGCGCCAATACCAATGCCGTTAGAAATGGAGTAAGTAAGGGGCATCATTACCAAGGCAAGGTAGGCAGGCACTGCACTTCTCAAGTCGCTCATGTCAACGTTTGCAAAACTCTTAAGCATTAATACGCCCACGTAAATAAGCGCAGGTGCGGTGGCAACACTGGGGATTAAGCTTGCCACTGGACTAAGGAAGAGGCACAGTGTAAAACCTATTGCAGTAACCAAGCTCGTCAGTCCCGTTCTGCCTCCTTCTGCAACGCCGCTTGCCGATTCCACAAAGGTGGTAATGGTGGACGTTCCGAGGCAGGCGCCTGCAACCGTTCCAATCGAGTCGCACATCAGGCATTGGTCAAGTCTTTCGGGGTTGCCGTTTTCGTCCAACATGTTTGCTTGCGAGCAGGTACCGTACAGGGTGCCAAGCGTGTCGAACATGTCCACGAGGCAGTAGGTTACCACAAGCATAATTACGGTAAATACGTTGCCAATGGTGTGCCCGTCAAATAGCGTGGTCCAGCTTTCGGCGTTGAACACGGCAAAGCCGTATTTTCCAAAGTCGGCAAAGGTTTGTCCAACGTTCATTCCGTTCCAAGTGGGGTATGTGCCGGTTAATAGGTAGTAGAGTACGGAGGATACGAGTATGCCGAGTATTACGCTTGCTTTTTTAAGAAATTTCACTTTGCTTTGAGCAAATACTGCAATGGCAATAAAACCAAGAAAAGCCGCAAGCACGGGTGCTGCTCCGCCTGCAATTTCGCCAAAGTCGTTGTAAATAACCCACTTAGTGCAATCGGCAAGCTGAACGAAAGTAAACTGGTTACCCTGCACGATAAAGCTGTTTTTGAGTCCCAACAGAGTAATAAACAAGCCTATGCCAGCAGGTATTGCCTTCTTCAAGCAATCGGGTAGAGCCGTGGCAATATACTTGCGAAGTCCGGTAAAGGACAGTATCAAAAAGATAACGCCGGAAATAAGTATTACGGCAAGTCCTGCGCCGTATCTGTTTATTGCTTCTCCTCCTGTTGCGGTGCCAATAAACACCACGTTAAAAAAGCTGTTGAGCCCCATGCCGGCAGCTTGTGCAAAAGGTTTCTTTGCCAAGAAAGCCATCAGCAAAGTGCCTATTATCGCAGCGATAAGTCCGCCAACGTATACGGCATTCCAAATTTCGGGCAATCCGCTTTGGTTAAATCCCGTAATTTGGTTGGGGTTTACAATTACGATGTAGCACATCGCAAAAAAGGTGGTGATGCCGGCAAAAACTTCCGTTTTTACGTTGGTTCCGTTTTCGGACAACTTAAAAACCTTGTCGAGCCAGGCGCCAAAGCCCTTTTTTTGTTTTGGTTGTTCTTGTTCAACCGCAACTTGTTCTGTCATGATTTTCCCTCCATGATTTTATTCTATATCCGCTTGCAGTGGCATCTAAGGCACTTCCGCAAGAAAATATCTCAAGTGGCGTTTCGGTTTAGTGTTCCGTTGAGCTTTGCACAGGTTGGTTGATTTGCTCGTCGATCGGACTGGTTTTATGTGCAGCTTAATTGCATGTTTCGCTTGCGTGTCAGGTGACGTTTTTGCCGAAAATCAGCCCGGCCACGTGTGTTTTACAGGAGTAAGGCAAATAAATCGTGCACAAATTAAAAAGCGCTCCGGACGGCATTTTCCGTCGGAGCGTATCAGCGCGCAAAAGGGCGCAAACGGGCATTGATGATATTATTAAATTTCAGTACAAGTATCCGCATGCCACCAACCCTCGCATTAAGATATATATATTTCAAAAAAATATGCTCCTATATTACAATTTGGTGGCAATTAAGTCAAATGGTTGCTTGCAACTTTCTTTAGCGTTTTTCCGTATAGACTAAAAGTTTTTTTTATCCTTTTTCAGCGCAAATTTCGTTGACGGACTTTGCCTCATTTGATACAATACTCCTAACGATCTTTAATCGGGTACCGTGATGCTCGCAAGATGCCAATATCATTTTCGTTTGTTTTAGGCAAACGCCTTTTAGACAAGTCTTGCGCATTTTGCGGCAAGGCTTTTTTGTGCAAACGTCAAGGTTTCCCGTTGGAGCGACCAATGAAAGAAAAATCTCTGTTGATGGACGAAATGGCGGTTAGCCGCGCTATAAAACGCATCTCGCACGAAATTGCCGAAAGAAACGGCGGCGTGGGAGAGGTGGTGCTTGTAGGCATCGTCACACGCGGAGTGCCTTTTGCCGAAGAAATTGCCCGCAACGTGCAGGAATTTGAAGGTACGCAGGTGCCTTGCGGCAGCGTAGACATCAGTTTCTACCGCGACGACGTAAAGAAAATTGCTCCGTCACCCATAGTTAACGGTTGCAGCGTGCCTTGTTCTGTTACTGACAAAAACGTGGTACTTTGCGACGACGTACTGTACACGGGCCGTACTGTTAGGGCGGCAATCGAAGCGGTGCTTGCAATAGGCCGTCCCAAAACCATTCAGCTTGCAATTTTGGTAGATCGCGGGCACCGTGAGTTGCCCATTCGTGCCGATTACGTAGGCAAAAACGTCCCCACCACACGCAAAGAAATGGTGTCCGTTTGCTTTAACGATACCGACGGTTGCAAGTTGGTCAAGTTAATGGAGCTAGACGACTAATTTGCCCTTTGCTCGGCGGTTACGCTTAGCCGTCGTTGCATCGAGTTGCCTAAGTAGCAACACAAAGAAAAACTTAATATGGCCACAACGGTTTTTGCCGTAGGTAATAATTAATTTTATACAGGAGATATAAAAATTATGAACCTTGCTTACCAAGTAAAAGACAGACCGCCGGTATTCAAAACGCTAATTTATGCGTTTCAACAATTGCTGGCAATTTTAGCAGCAACCATTGCCGTGCCCACAATCGTCGGTAACGGAATGAGTCAATCTGCCGCCTTGTTTGGCGCAGGTATGGGTACGATAGTGTACCTGTTGTTCACAAAATTCAAGAGCCCGGTATTTTTGGGTAGCAGTTTTGCTTTTCTCGGAAGCATGTCTGCCGCTTTTGCCGGGGCCGCAACCCTTTCCCTTGGATATTTGGGCTTGCTAATCGGTGCCGTAATGGCAGGATTGGTTTACGTTGCCCTTGCCGTGGCAGTTAAGTTTGCCGGGGTAGAGTGGATCAACAAAATAATGCCTCCCGTAGTAATCGGTCCCACCGTTGCAATCATAGGTTTGTCCCTTTCGGGCAACGCCATTGGCGACCTCATGAAGGGCGGTTTTCTCGTTTCGAAAAGCATATGGGAGTTGAAAGAAATAGAGGGTGTTATGCAAGCAGTGCAAACCACCACGCAAGTTTCTGCTGCTTCACCTTACATTGCTTTGCTGTGCGGCTTGGTAACCCTCTTCGTGGTAGTTATTTGCTCCGTTTACGGCAGCAAAACTCTCAAATTGATTCCCTTCATCATCGGCATCTTGGCGGGATATGCCCTGGCATCCGTCTTTACGGTAATAGGAATTGCCGCCGACATCGATTGGCTCAAAGTAGTGGATTTTGGCAAGTTTGCCAATATGGAATGGGTTCCCACATTCTCCTTTGTCGAAGCCTTTAAGGGCGATTACGGCAATGCCAATATCGGTTCGTATATCGGCACCATTGCAGCTGCGTACGTGCCAGTAGCCTTCGTGGTATTTGCCGAACACATTGCCGACCACAAAAACCTATCTTCCATTATAGGCAGTGATTTGCTCACCGAACCGGGGCTTTCTCGTACCCTTCTCGGTGACGGCATCGGTAGCGCAGTGGGAGCGTTTTTCGGCGGTTGCCCCAACACGACTTACGGCGAAAGCGTAGCGTGCGTTGCCATCACGGGGAATGCCTCTGTAATTACAATTTTTGTAACGGCTTTGCTGTGCATCGTGTGCAGTTTCGTGGGACCCTTCGTAACCTTCTTGTCTACCATCCCCTCCTGCGTAATGGGCGGCGTATGTATGGCTTTGTACGGTTTTATCGCCGTATCTGGGCTCAAAATGGTGCAAGGCGTCGACCTTTCGGAAAACCGCAATTTGTTCGTCGTTTCTACCATCCTCATTGCAGGTGTCGGCGGTATGGTAATTAACATCGGCGAAGTAAAAATCACCTCCGTTGCCTGTGCGTTGATCCTCGGAATCGTGGTCAATCTTCTCTGCAGCAAAAATAGCAAAAAGCAAGAGGAAGAACAACAAGCCAACGCGTAGTATTTAGGCAAAACGCCGCAGCTATTAGTGCAATATATTGCGCAAAAGATGCGCGTATAATTGTGCAAAAGTCGCAAGTACGGTCGAGCTAAAGGCGTAAAATAATTGCATTAATGGTGCAAGTTCAATTGCGTTAAAGGCACTGTAAAACTATCCAAAAGTTACAATAAAATTAAGGAACCGCAACGGTTGTGTTGCGGTTCCTTTTGTATGCGTTAATGCGTTAACGTATTGAGTTTTTCGTTGCCGCCGTGCTTTTGGCAGGGGCGGTAACGGTGAAGGTTTCGAAGGCGAGCAAGCGAACTTACGCTTGGTTTTCCGAACCGAGCACTTCAACGATTTTGCGGCCGACTTCTTCACGCATCATGGCGCGAGCGTCACCCAGGTATTGACGGGGGTCAAAGTGTTCGGGGTGTTCGGCAAAGTGCTTTCTTACGGCAGCGGTAAAGGATATTCTCAAGTCGCTGTCGATGTTGATTTTACAAACTGCCATTTTGGCTGCGGCTCTCAATTCGCTTTCGGGAATTCCAATTGCATCGGGCATGTGTCCGCCGTATTGGTTAACGATGGCAACCTTGTCTTGCGGTACGCTGCTTGCACCGTGCAAAACGATGGGGAATCCGGGCAGGCGCTTGCCTATTTCTTCCAAAATGTCCAAGCGAAGTTTGGGGTCTTGACCGGGTTTGAATTTGTAAGCGCCGTGGCTTGTGCCGATGGCAATTGCAAGGCTGTCAATGCCCGTGCGTGCCACGAATTCCTGCACTTCGTCGGGGCTGGTGAACAATGCGTCGTCTGCCTCAACTTTCACGTCGTCTTCAACGCCTGCCAACTTGCCCAGTTCGGCTTCGACAACTACGCCCCTTGCGTGAGCGTATTCAACCACGCTACGGGTAATTGCAATGTTTTCTTCCCAAGGCTTGCTGCTTGCGTCAATCATTACGGAGGTAAAGCCGGAGTCGATTGCCGACTTGCACGTTTCAAAGTCTGCACCGTGGTCAAGGTGAAGGGCAATGGGAATGGTGGTGGTTTCCGCGGCGGCGTCTACCAAGTGTTTGAGGTAAACGGGGTTAGCATATTTGCGTGCTCCTGCGGATACTTGCAAAATAACGGGAGAGTGATGTTCGTTTGCGGCTTCCACAATTGCTTGAATGGTTTCCATGTTGTTCACGTTAAACGCGCCAATGGCGTAACCCTTTTCGTAAGCCTTTTTGAACATTTCTGTAGTGGTAACGAGTGGCATAATTAAGTCCTCCTAAAAAATTTCTATAGGAAAATTTATAATTTTGTAAAATATCGACAATTCTTTGGTTGTCAAACATTTTCCTATATGGTATAATCGTATTGTATCACAATACGGATTTTTAGTAAAGAAGTATTTGTGTCACTAAAAAGTTTTTTTGGAGGTAAACTCATAATGAAAAAGAACGTAAGAGTTGCAATTAAC
>CAYYTD010000063.1:0-7674 GCA_964474475.1 uncultured Oscillospiraceae bacterium
CTACGACCCTCCGGTTAACAGCCGGATGCTCTGCCGCTGAGCTATTGAGGAATATATAACTTGATTGCTTGTATATATTACCACTTGAACATTTATTTGTCAACGATTTTACGAAAAAAATTCAACAAATATGCATTTATATTTTGACAAATTTAAAGCGGCAACGCGGGGACAACAAAACTACCATTGCACCATCGTTGCCGCAGTAAAATACTAACACGCTTTGCGCCGTTATTCTACGCAAGTAAGCACGTACTGTCCGCTGCCTGTTACGCAGCAGGGCTGTCCTGCAGTGACGAAAGCCGTTTCGCCCTTGCAAAGTTTAACGCCGTTTAATTTTATGTTACCATCGACAACCGTTATGCTACAAAAGGAATGGTCATAGGTAAAGCTTCTTTCACCGCAAAACCGATATGCAGAAAAATACTTGCAACGCCCAAGCAAACCATCACGATGAGCATCGGGAACTACGTATTTGTTCAAATTTGCCACTTTTTTCGCTTTTTCAACATGCAGTTGGCGAGGTTTGCCATCCAAACCAACGCGATTGTAATCGAACACGCGATAGGTAAGAGAACTGTTTTGTTGCACTTCAAATAGAGTGATGCCTGCGCCGATTGCATGCAACGTGCCTGACGGAATAAAATATGTTTCGCCGGGATGCACCTGCACCGCATTGAGGTAATTGCAAATGCTGCCGTCCGATACGCACTCTGCAAATTCTTCGGGAGTTAAATCTCTATTGAGACCGACATACAAGCAGGCGCCTTCGTCAGCATCCAAAACGAGCCACATTTCCGTTTTGCCATACTGCCCCTCATGCTCAAGAGCGTAATCGTCCGTGGGATGGACCTGTACGGACAAATTTTGTTTAGCATCGATGAGTTTGTTAAGCACGGGGAAAAAGCTGAAATTTTGGCAATTATCGCCCCAATCGGCACGGCTGACAACCTCGGTAATCGGTTTTCCATCGCGTGCACCACCATCTACAAGGCAGGTGCCATCGGGGTGAAAAGACAGTTCCCAGCTTTCTGCAACAAGAGGAAGGTCGGTAGTTTTTCCCCAATCAGATATTAGCTTGGTGCCGCCCCACACGTAGCTTTTGAGGGGCGCTTTCAATTTGTATATCATAGATGCCTCCACAAACGAGAGATTTACTGCAAATGCATTATAGCACCTGTAAAACTCATTGTCAACGCGTGCAAATAAACAAAACGCTCCTTGGCACACGCCAGGGAGCGTTTGTGATTGTTTTAAGCGATTTTACGCATTTGTGTTAAAACTTCTTACAGTTCTTCCCACAAAGCTTCAATCGTCAAGTTATCCGATACAAGCGTGTTGAAGTTGTACACGATGTCGGTGGTAACGCCTTCAACAAGAGCCTTGGTGTACCAAGCACTGAAGTTGTAACCAGTGTGGTTGAGAGATGCGATTTGTTCAGCAGTAGGTCTTTCAACCTTTTCGCCCTTTTCGTACTCAGTCTTGATGCCAGTAATCAATTCATCCAAGTACATGATAGTTTCTGCTCCCGTAGTAGCATCTTGCGTACGGTATGCAACGAATCTAATCGTGTAAACTTCGATCCATCTTGCATGGAGTACGAGATCGCTCGTAACTTCACTGTCGAAGTCGTAATCCGTTTCGTTACCTTCGGTGTCAACCGTGTACCAACCCTTGAAGTGCCAGCCGTTAATCTTAACGCTTGTGGTAGCATCGATATTGTCAGCTCTGGTAGGATCAGCGGGTTCAACAACAGTGGGATATCCCGTGGTAGGATTGCGACGGATGTATTGTTCGTCAATCGTAGCAGGAGTTACGGGGCACTCGGTAGTAGCGTGCAGGTCGAACGTTACGTGATAGATGTCGAATGCGTTCCAAACTGCGTAAATCGTTACTTCGTATACGCCTGTTGTGCTGTTCAGTTGAGCAGCTTCCCAAGTGGTTACCATCGTAGTGAAGTCAACAGGTGCATCGTCTTCACCGGGGGTAGCAACAAAGTACCAACCAACAAACTCGAAGGAGGTTACGTTGACAACGTCTGCCTTGGTAACGGTTGCAGGAGTTGCATAGAGCTTGGAATCAGCCGTTCCGGTAGCTACGTATTTAACAAGATCTGCTGCGGCAATGCCGGTAACGTCACTGTCGTCGGCAAGTTCGCCTTGGAGATCAATTGTAACTTTGTAGTAGGGGAATTCGTTCCAAATTGCGTAGATGGTAATCGTGGTTACACCTTCGCCAAGTTCAACTTCCGTAACCTTGGTGTTAGCAAAATCGAATGCGGTTGAATCTTCAGCCAAAGTTGCCGTGAGATACCAGTTGTTGAATTCGTATGCCATTGTGTTAGCAATCGTAGCTCTCGTGGGATCAGCAGGCTTGGTAATAAGTTGAGACTGACCAGGATGAGTTTCAATGTACTGAGTAGCAATGGTTGCAGGTGTTACGGGAGCTTCGACGCTTCCTTGAAGTTCGAAGTTAACTGTGTAGATTGCGTATTCATCCCAACGAGCATACAAAGTGGTATCTGCCCAAATTTCAGTATTTGCGAAATCGAACGGAGTTTCACCTTCAACAGGCGTTGCGCTTGTGTACCAATTGTTAAATACAAAGGTCTTTACGTGATCAACCTTGTCTCTAAGCGGGGTAACGGTAGGAGCGGTTGCCTTGCTTGCTTCAAGAATGGTTTGAGTAGCAAATGCAGCATCCGTAGCGTTGCTTGCATCGGGAAGAACGAAGGTTACGTCGAATGTTGTGGGAATCCACTTAGCGTACAACTCGGTAGAGTTGACAGGATCGGTAAGGATGGTTGCAATGTCGTATGGTGTAGTAGCTGCGGCATCGGTGTACCAACCGTCGAACGTGTAGTGTTCAATTGCAGGAGCAGCAGGATGAGCAGTAATTGCAGTGTTGATCTCAATGAATTGAGTTGCATATACTCCGGTCTTGCCGGCTGCGGCATTGTTCCAGTTGTAGTTTACGGTAACTACTGCATACCATTTTGCATACAAGTGAATTTCCGTAATGCCGTTAACTGCCATATCGCCAACCTTGAAGAAGGGACGGAAAGTTTCAACAAGCGCTTCGTCGTAGTACCAAGCAACAAGTCTGTATCCGTTGCGGATAGCGATGCTGTCAAGGCTTTCTTCCGGTTTGAGAGTGGTAGTTTCGCCTGCGCGGAAGGAATCAACCGTGGGATAGGAGATAACTTCGTCAACGTAAACGATGCTTTCGTGAGTGGTTTCGGGTTCAGTTCCTACGCCATCGTTCATGTGCCATACAACGGTGTATGCGCGAGTCCATTTTGCAAAGAGTGTAACGTCTTCGGTAACGGCAATAGAGCTTACAGCGTGTACACATTCAGCTTCGAGGAACCAACCGTCGAATCTGTAATTGTCTCTAGTCAAAACAACTGTGGACAAATCAACTACTTCGCCGATATTCTTGGTGAGAGTTGCGGGGTTGGTTGCTTCGGCATAGTTAGCATCGAAGGCAACTTCAAATCTGGTTTTTTGCATAGAAGCAACCACGGTGATATCGCCGTAAACCACTGCGCCTTCGGCAAGAACGGTGTTGTCGGAAGATTTAATCCAAGCAACAAATGCATAACCGTCTACTTCGGGAGCTTGAGGATGTTCAACGAATTCGCCTACTTTGTACGAAACGGTGGTATACTCTGCGCCGTTAAGCATGTAAGTAACGGTAGCAAGTTTCGTCCAGCCTGCGTACAAAACTACGGTTCCGGTTGCAACTTCGGATGCATTGAACGGAATCGTGCAAGCGGCATCTTTGTACCAACCTGCAAATTCGTAACCTGTGCGAGAAGGATTAACTGCGGGAACGGGGATAACGTCGCCCAAGTTTACACCGGTGCCGGCAATTTCCGGAGCGCCCGTGTAGTTAGCGCGATAGCTAACCGTAAATGCAGTTTGTTGCCAACCTGCGAACAAAGTGATGTCGCTAGTTACTGCAGTATTCGTGTCGTAAGGTTGTTCGCAAGCACCGTCGAGATACCAACCGGTGAATTTGTAACCGCTGCGAACAGGAGCTACACTCGGAACAACGGCTGCTGCACCATCAACAACTTGCGTTGCTGACCAGTTAGCGGCGCCGGAGTAGTTGAGGTTCCAACTAACGGTGTGGGTTTGAATCCAGCCTGCATACAACACCATGCTCTTAGTTACGGCAACCGTTTCGTCAAGAGCGATTTTGCAGCCGGCGTCTTTGTACCAACCGGCGAACAAATATCCTTCACGAACGGGAGCTTCGATTACTTCAAGGTGACCGTTGTCGGCAACGTAGGTAACAGGCAACGTAGCTGCGCCTGCATAGTTAAGATTCCAGCTGATGGCGTGGCTCATAGTCCAACGTGCGTAAAGGGTGGTATCGGAAGCGATAGCCACGGTTGTTGCAACGGGATGCAAGCCTTCCGCATCGTATGCCCAACCTGCAAATTCATGACCGTTCAAAACGGGTTGAGTTGCGGGCAATTCCAACGGAGCGCCTTCATCTACGGTCGTCGTTTCAAAAACCGTATTAACGGAATCGTTCATATTCCAAATAACAGTATATTGTTTAACCCATTTAGCATACAGCACAAGATCTGCCGAAACAGCTTCGCCCTCGTTAAACTTGGTGCCGGTTTCTCTATTATACCAACCGTCGAAACGGTAACCTGCACGAACGGGAGCTGCCGGCATCGTTAATAATTCACCTGCTGCTACTTCCGTATTTTCCATTACGGGTGCGCCGGTATAACCAAGATCCCATGCAACTTGGTAGTTGCTGCTGCAACCTGCAAATGCAAAGCATGCACAAACTACCAATGCGAACAACAAAACGGCTAAAACTGTCTTTCTTGTTCTTGCATTCATACGTTTATCTCCTATAACTTTATTTTTGGAAGCGGATAATACACCGCCGAAACAAACAATTCAAGGAGCAAATTGCCCACTTCCAAATATACGATATAATATTACAACAAAACAAAAAAGCTGTCAATAGAAAAATTACATTTCCTAAAACATTTTACAAGGATTTCTCCTACCGCTAATAAAGAAATCGATTTACCGCGCAAGCGTTGCCGAACCACCGCAAAGCCGACTTGCAACGGTGAAGCGAAAATGCCTAATTTTACTTTAATTTTCCGTTCACAGGCAAGACGATAGAAGTTTTTACTCTACCACCAACGAAATAACGATAACAATTGACTGACAAAACCGCCAATTTTCTCAATAACCACGCCACTTTGCCACTAATTTTTATAATTTTTTGCAAAAATGTGGTAAAACAGTTGAAAAATTACCAGGTAATGGTAAAATAATCTTAGAGGTACGTTATGGACACTAATCTTATCGTTCGAAAATTGAATACGCTGAAAAAGCAACAATCACTTACGCTGAAAGACCTTTCGGTAAAAAGCGGAATATCCCTTGGCACGCTTAACAAATTGATGAGCGGTGCCACGTTGAAAATTAAAAAAGAAAACATTTGCAAGCTTGCCGATGCTTTTGGCGTGACGGAAGAATTTTTGTTGCAAGAAGAAGAAATTGCCACAGCTCCAACCACACACACCGAGAGCCACTTCGGCATGGCGAAAATTGCCTGCATCTCGCCTGAGTTGCACGTTGGCGATTGTGCATTTAACACGGAACAAATAATACAAAGAACCATCGCCGCGTGCAAAATGGGCGTAAAAATTGCGCTGTTCCCCGAATTGTGCATTACGGGTTACACCTGCGGAGATTTGTTCTTCCACCACACCATTTGCGAATCGGCAAAGGAACACTTGCTTGTTGCTGCGCAAAAACTTGCAAGCTACAACGTAATTGCCGTTGTTGGCTTGCCGTTGCGCGCCGACGATGGTCTACTATACAACGTTGCCGCAGTTTTGTACCATGGTGAAGTTTTGGCTATCGTGCCAAAAACAAATCTGCCCAACTACAACGAGTTTGAAGAAAAGCGCACCTTCGTTCCCTTTGGCGGAACAAGCGGAACGGTGACTATAGGAAATAAATCGGTGCCTTTTGGCACGGATATTATTTTCGTAAACGACACCAACCCCGAAATGCGTTTTGCAATAGAGATTTGCGAAGATGTGTGGGTTTCAAATTCTCCGTCGTACAGGCACGCCGAAGCGGGCGCGTTGATGATACTCAACCTATCTGCAAGCAACGAAACGATTGTAAAATCGCACTATCGCCGCAAACTTATTGAAATTCAGTCGGGAAAGACCTGCTCCATTTACGCTTATTGCTCTTCCGGACCGTCGGAATCGACTTCCGCAACGGTATTCTCCGCACACAACATAATTTGCGAAAACGGAGAAATTCTTGACGAATCGTTGCCCTTTGCAAGTGGATATGCCGAGGCGGAAGTTGACTTCAACTTTATTGCAAACGAACGCAGCCGTATGGCAAAAACGCCACAATACGGCTACGAAACGGTGCACTTTGAATTGCCTCTTGACGAACCTACGAGAGTATACTCCGCAACACCTTTCGTTCCGCAAAATCCATCGGAATTTGCCGAAAGGGCGGAAATGACACTGAACATTTTGGCGCACGGACTAAAGAAGCGTGTAGAACACTGCAAGGCGGCAAAACTCGTTATTGGCGTATCCGGCGGAAGCGACAGCGCGCTTGCCCTAATTATTTGTAAACGCGCAATGGACCTACTTGGACGTCCGACGTCAGACATACTTGCCTACACCATGCCTTGCTTCGGTACATCGGAACGCACGCTTGCAAATTCCGTTTCGTTGGCAACGGCAATAGGCGCAAGCATAGACGAGATAGATATAACGAACAGCGTAAAGTTGCATCTTGAGGACATAGGACACGACGCTCGCATTCACAACGCCGCATACGAAAACGCACAGGCAAGAGAACGCACACAGGTGCTGATGGATATTGCCAACGAATATAACGGATTAGTGATTGGAACGGGAGATATGTCTGAAGCAGCATTGGGCTGGTGCACGTACAACGGCGACCATATGTCCATGTATAACGTTAACGCATCGGTGCCAAAAACGTTAGTAAAAGCACTGCTGGCGTATGTTGCCGAATCGGCACAACCGTCATTAAAAAGAGTGCTGACGGACATACTTGCCACGCCAGTAAGCCCCGAATTGTTGCCACCAACCGAAAAAGACGAAATTTCGCAAATAACGGAAGACGTTATTGGCCCCTACGAGTTGCACGACTACTTCATTTTTATGCTGTTGCGCAAGGGATTTTCACCAAGCAAAGTGTACAAACTTGCACTTATTTCATTCCGCGAAAAGTACGACGGAGCAACCATATACAAATGGATGAACAAGTTCATCCGCAGGTTCTTTTCGCAGCAGTTCAAGCGCTCGTGTGCGCCCGACAGCGTAAAATTAGGTTCGGCTGACTTCAAAACCGCACTGCATATGCCAAGCGATGCATGTGCACAAGTTTGGCTTGCCGACCTTGACAAGGTTTTGAAATAGGTGACACGATGAGAATGCGTTTAAAAAAACATCTTGACGAGCGTATTGCGGCTACGGAAGCCGTTCTAATTGCAAGAGAAGCGGAAAAGTTTTACGAAATGACGGAAGAAGAAAAGCAACGCTTTAATATAGACGTAGGCGCCGTTTTCGGAAATAATCATCCCGTTTGCTTGGAAATAGGCTGCGGCAAAGGAGCATTTGCA
>CAYYTD010000064.1:0-4630 GCA_964474475.1 uncultured Oscillospiraceae bacterium
GCGGCGGATATCCGTCCCCAGCGCCTGCAGGCAGGTATCCAGCGCCTCATAGCCTCGGTCCAGGTGCTGCAGCCCGGAAACAGCGGTTTCACCGCCGGCGGCCAGTGCCGCTGTCACCAGTGCCGCACCGCCGCGAAGATCGGCAGCGGAAAGGCTTGCGCCTACAAGTTTGCCGCCCGTTGCCCTTGCCACGTTGCCCCGAACGGTGACAGTGGCACCCATCTTGGCAAGCTGCGATGCGTTGTGGGCAAGGCGGTTTTCGTAAAGGTTTTCGGTGATTTGCGTGTTTCCGTGTGCCAAAGCCGACAGGGTGAGCAGCAGCGACTGAACGTCCGTAGGAATGCCGGGATAAGGCGCAGTGGCAACCTTGCCAAAGCCCTTGAAAAGCCCGTTGGAGCTCAAAGTGACCTCATTTTGCCCCACGTCAACGGAAAAACGCCCTTTGAGCAGCTGCAAAAAACTATCTAAATGGGGCGGAAAGCAGTTGGCAACGGTTACTTGACCGCCGCACGCCGCTACCGCCGAAAGGTAGGTGGAGGCAACGATTCTATCCGGAATGACTTCGACGTTGCCGCCCTGCAAACTATCCGTGCCGCAAACGGTGAGATGTGGAGTGCCGATGCCCTCTATTCGTGCGCCCATGCATGTCAAAAACTCCGCAAGCTGAGTAACTTCCGGCTCGGTGGCGCAGCCGAAAAGCTCCGTTGTTCCCTTGGCAAGCGTTGCCGCCATGAGAAGGTTCTCCGTGCCGCCCACGCTGGGAAAACGCAAGGTATAATTGCAACCGTGAACCTGCCCCTTGCAGTGCAAACCACCCTCGTCAGCTCGGCAATCCACGCCCATTGCCGCAAGCCCGTCGGTATGTACGTCCATTGGCCGCCTGCCTATTGCGCAGCCGCCGGTAATAGGCAAATTGGCGCATCCCAGCCGAGCCGCCAACCCGCCAAGCAGCAAGCTTGAACCGCGCAGCTTGCAGCACAAATCCATCGGCACGGTGCAGGTGCCCACGCTGCCGCTTACGCACACCGTGTTTCCCTGAAAAACCACCCTTTTGCCCATGGCGCGAAGCAAGTGCGCCATGTTGGTGACGTCGGAAATTGCCGGGCAGTTGGTCAAGATGACGTCGGCATCGGTAAGCACGCTTGCCGCAAGCAACGCCAAAGCGGAATTTTTGGAACCTTGGCACACTACTTTGCCGAAAAGCTTACTGCCGCCGCAAACGCTGAATTTCATTGTAACCTCCACTACTTGCAGACAGATTGAGCAGCACCCCAACCGCCGCCATGAAAACGACGAGCGACGTGCCGCCGTAACTGACGAAGGGCAAGGGCAGCCCCGTTGGCGGTATGCTACCCGTAACCACTGCAAAATTGACCAAAGTTTGTACCGCCACGACTGCCGTAATGCCTGCAGCCAAAAAGCAGTTGAATTTGCTATCGGCATGCAGGGCAATTTGAACGCCGCGATAAATTACCACGCCGAAAAGCGCAAAAACCACCAAACAGCCGAACAGCCCCGTTTCTTCCCCTATCACCGCCAAAATGAAATCGCTCTCCGCAAAGGGCAAAAAGCGGTACTTTTGCACGCCGTTGAAAATTCCCTTGCCAAACCATCCGCCGCCACCCAATGCGTACAGCGACTGAATGAGCTGATAGCCCTCTCCCTTGGGTGATGCCCACGGATTGAGAAAGGCAAGCAAGCGCCTGATGCGGTAAGGCTCGGCAACGACGAGCAGTGGCAGCAAAAGTGCCATGGGCAAAAGCAGCAAAGCAACGTGCGAAAGCTTGGCGCCGCCGACGAAAAGCATTGCCAGCATTACCAGTGCAAAACAGACGGTGATGCTCATGTTCGGCTCCGCAATGATGAGCAGGCAAAAAACTCCGCCCACGCCCACCACCGGCAAAATGCGGCTGAACTTGGACATATCCACCTGCGACATGTACTTGGCGCAAAAAAGAACGTAAGCAAACTTGGCAAGCTCGGACGGCTGAACGGAAAAGCCGCCGAAACCTATCCAGCGGCGTGCGCCGTAGTTTTGTATGCCTACGCCCGGCAAAAACACCATTGCCAAAAGCAGAACGGAAACCACCACGCCCACCGCCCAAAAGCGTTTGAGAAAATTGAGATTGATTTTGCTGAAAATCACCGTTGCCACCACACCTACAAGGCAGCCCACGCCCTGCTTGATTAAGTAATGGTACTGGTTGCCGTAGGTTAGCTGAGCCGTGTAAGAACTGGCTTCGTAAACGAAAAGCAGCCCGATGCCAACAAGCGAATAGGCGGCAAGCAGCAGGGGATCGATGCGAAAATTAGACTTTTTCATGGGGAATGGGGTTGGCAGGCAAATCGTCCGATGGGGCGCCGAGTTGCGACGGGGCGGACTGCGGATCGGACTTGGCGGATAATGTTCCTGACGGCGTGGTTTGCGACTGAGCTGTTGGCGGAGCGGACTTGCCGAACGAAACCGACTGCGGAGCGGAATCGCCGAGCAAAGCAGAATCGCCGACGGAGCTAATCAAGGGGGCGCCCGCCTGCTTGGCAAGGTTGGCAACGCACAGGGCAAATTGCTCTCCGCGATGGGCGTAATCGTGGAAGAAATCGAAACTGGGGCAGGCGTTGGACATAAGCAGTACACCACCGCCGAAGGTTAACAGTTTGCCGTAAGCGTAGGTGACACATTGGCTGAGGGTATCGAAAAGCTCCACCGCCACGCCAAAGGACTTTCCGCACGCCGCAATTTGCTTTGCCGTGTTACCAAAAGCGCAGACGACCACCTTTCCCTGCGGAAGTGAGGTGAAAAGGCGACGGTAGTCTTCGCCCTTGCTTGATCCGCCGAAAATGACGGCAAGGGGAGGGGAAAAACAGCCAAGTGCGCTTGCCGCCGCGTGAACGTTGGTTGCCTTGCTATCGTCCACGAAGGTGACTCCGCCAATGGTGCCCAAATTTTGCAAGCGGTGAGGGGCAAAGGTGAAACGTGAAAGGGTGGACAGGGTGAAAGGCAGCGGAACGCCGCAAAGGGTGCACGCCAAAATTGCCGCAAGAAAGTTGGAACGGTTATGTAAATAATGCCCTGAAAGCCACGTGCATGGCAGGCTTTGCCTTGTGCCGAGTGCGCTGACGGTGACGAAAGAACCGTTGAAGTAGCAATTTGCCGACGGACTGCCCAAAGAATAGTACAAAACTTGCGACGGGCACTTTGCCGCCAAGGCTTTTGCGCCATCGTCGTCGGCGTTGAAAAGGGCAAAATCGGTGGGCGACTGAAAAAGAAAATTGCGGCTCTTGGCATCGGCATAGGCGCTTTGGCTGCCGTGGTAGGAAAGGTGGTCGGTATCGACGTTGGTGACGATGCTAACGAAGGGAGCAAAACGCTTGACACGTGAAAGCTGAAAGGAAGAGGACTCCAACACGACGAAATCTTGCGGCAAAGTGAGGTCGGCGCGCTCGGCAAAGGGAACACCGCCATTGCCCAGCAGGTAGCTTGTGCCGCAAGCGGAGAGTACGGAGTGAATCATTTGGCAGAGGGTGGTTTTGCCGTTGGTGCCGGTGACGGACACCACTTTGGCTTGGCAAAAGGGAATGCAAAAATCCAGCTCGCAAGTGACCTGCGCCCCTGCCTTGGCGGCAAGGGAAAAACCCCGTGCAAAGGGCGGAATGCCCGGACAGGGCAAAACCAAATCGCCTTGAAGAAAGGGGTTGCCAAAGGGAGCGTGTTGCGGTTTGACGGCAGCGGCAAAAAGGTTGCTTGGAGCAGAACCGTTGACCACCTGCGAACTGCCGTTGCAGACATGCGAACTGCCGTTGCAGACATGCGAACTGCCGTTGGCGGCGTGGTTATCGGCACTGCTTTCCGAGCGGTCGGCAAGGCGGGCGGAATTCAATTCGGCACTACTGCCCGTTGAAGTGCAATCGGAATGTTTGTGGTCGGGAGAAGTAAGCCCTTCTTCGTCCGTGTACACAAAGGGGCTAAAACCCTTGCGGCGGAGCAGGGAAAGCAACGAATTGCCTGTTTTTTCCCGTCCATAGATTACTATGCGTGACATATTACCCTCCAAAACACGTGATTACTGCTATAATTGCCAGCGTTGACACGCTGTAAAGGGTGCAAATGCGAGTTTCGCTGAAACCCTTCTTTTGCAAATGGTGATGGAAGGGAGCCATGAGAAAAAGGCGCCTTCCGCCGCTTGCACGAAAATACACCACTTGCAAAATGACGGACAAGCAGCTGACCACGAAGGTGATGCCGAGCAGCGGAATGAACAAACTCAACCTTGAAAAAATCGCCACACAAGCAACCAATGCACCCAGCGCAAGGGAGCCGGTATCACCCATGAACACCTTGGCATCGTGCGCGTTGAAAAGCAAAAAGGCAAGCAGTGCGCCAATGGACACAAAGCACAAAAGTTTGAGATTTGCCGCCGTTTGCAGGGCGTAGGTGTCGCCGAGAGCATTCGCCTGCGAAATGCGAAAATTAAGCAGCAGCACCACGCCGAAAAGGTAACAAAGCGTTGAGCAGGTTGCCAAGCCGTCGATGCCGTCCGTAAGGTTGACGCCGTTTGTGCAGGACAGGAAAACGAGCACCACAAGGGGGAGGATCCAAAAGCCGATGGACACTTGCCTATTGGAAAAGGGC
>CAYYTD010000064.1:4640-7643 GCA_964474475.1 uncultured Oscillospiraceae bacterium
CAAAATCAGTTTGTCACCCACGGAAAACTCGACCTTTGCGTAAAGCGCCACCATTACTGCAATTACAAGCTGGGCAATTATCTTTTGGTAAGCGCGCAAACCCAAATTGCGGCGAAAATGTACCTTGATGAAGTCGTCCAGAAAGCCGACCACGCCGTAAGAGGCAAAAACGGCAAGAGAAACCACGAAGGGGCGGTTGGAAAATCCCCCAAAGAGCAGCCCCACCGCCACGATGGTGAAAATGAAGGACAATCCGCCCATGGTGGGCGTGCCCCTTTTGTAGTCGTGCTCGGTAACGTAAGTTAAAATTTGTTGTTGCGCCTTGAATTTGGTGAGCAGCGGCAGCAAAACAAAATTTGCCACTACGCACACGCCGAAAGCACAAAGCGCGGCAAGGTAGAAATTCATGTGACACCTGAAAAAGTGTAATTGACCTGTTTAATGGGAAGAAAAATACTCCTGCACAGTTTGCACGTCCGAATAGGGCAAGCGAACGCCGTTAACTTCCTGATACTCCTCTGCACCTTTGCCCAAAATGGCAACGGTATCCCCTTCGCCAGCAAGGGACAGGGCAAAATGGGTGGCAAGGCGCCTATTGAGAAGAATTTTGTGGGGAATGGTAACGCCGCGCGAAACTTGCAGGGCAATGGAAAGGGCATCTTCGTAGCGAGGGTTGTCGTTAGTGACGACGGCAAAATGGGCGTAAGCGGAAATGCGCTGCCCCATTACTGCCCGCTTGGACTTGTCCCTATTGCCGCCGCAACCGAAAACCACTACGAGCTTGCCGTGAGTATCCGCAGCAAGGTAGGAAAGCACGTTGTCGATGCCGTCCGGTGTGTGAGCGTAATCTACCACCACTCTAACGCCCTTGTGCCAAAAAGTTTGGTTGCGACCTTCGATGAAGTGCAAGTTGGCAATGCCTTGCGTTACGTCGTCGGCATCAACGCCCAGCAGCAATGCGCACGTTGCCGCAGCCAAAGTGTTGTACACGTTGAAAGTTCCGCAAAGGGGCGTAAAAATTGGGTAAACCTGACCAAAAGCATTAAGCTTGTAGCGACTGCCCTGACTGCCCGTGCTGACATCCGTTGCAAAGCAATCGGCTTTGCCTGCGGCGGAATAAGCCGTGCAGTGTGGAAAGGTTGCCAAAATGCGCCTACCCAAAGCATCGTCGGCATTGACTACCGCTTGCCTTACGTTGCAATCGGCAAAGTAGCTTGCCTTAACATCCGCATAGTGCTGCATATTGCCGAAAAAATCCAGATGGTCTTGCGAAAAATTGGTAAAAATGCCCACGTCCGCCACTATTCCGCACGTTTTGCGAAGGGCAACGGCGTGTGCGGAAACTTCGATGATGACGGTATTGACCTTGGCAAGGTACATTTGCCGCAGCCAGTAATGCAGGTTGATGGGATCGGGCGTGGTGAGCAAATTTGCCTGCTTTGTGCCGCAATAGAAAATGCCGTTGGTGCCTATTACCCCCACCGAACGCCCTGCTCTGCTCAAAATGGACTGCAAAATGTAGCTTGTGGAGGTTTTGCCGTTGGTGCCCACCACCGTGATTATTTGCATCTCGTCGGCAACGTTGCCGTAAAAATTTTTGGCAACGAGTGCCATGGCTTGGCGAGTATCCGCCACCACTATTTGCGTGGCGTGAACATTCAACTTGCGCTCACACACCACCGCAACGGCACCCTGCCGCAAAACGTCGCCGACAAAATCGTGACCGTCGAAATTGTTCCCCTTTAAGCAAAAAAATAAACTGCCCGCTTTGGCACTTGACGAATTGCAACAAAGGGAAGTGACGTTGACGGAGTCGTCGCCGTAGACGCTGCATTGAATTCCGTTGAGTAGCCCTTGCAATAACATTTTGTGCCCCCTGCCGCAAGACTTGGCAAAAGCCAAATTGCCTTTTGCACTATTGTATTTGCAATGACGGCGAAATATGAAAAATGGGCTCACCATGCCTAACAAAAAACTTTCCCCTGCCTTTAGCCGACGGGGGAAAGTTGGTAAATATCGATTATGCTTTGAAAAACCAGCTTGGCGTAAGGTGCGGCAACCACGGAACCGTAGCTTTGCCCCTGCGGCTCGTCGACGATGACCAGCGCAAGGTACTTGGGGTTAGATGCAGGGAAAAAGCCCACGAAGGATGAAACGTACTTGCCCTTTGCAAGCTTGCCGCCCTCAAACTTTTGCGCCGTGCCCGTTTTGCCGCCCACCTGATAGCCCTCTATCGCGGCATTTTTGCCTCCGCCTTCATCTACCACTTGGCGGAGCATATCGGCAATTTGCCTACTGGTTTGCCGGCTGATGGGCCTATTTGCCACGGTGGGCAGGTTTTTTAGTACCGTTTTGCCGCTGACGGGATCGGTGACTTCCTTAACCAAGTAGGGGCGGTACAAGTAGCCGCCGTTTACCGCTGCCGCCGTTGCCATGCACAGCTGAATTGCCGTGACGGCGATGCTTTGACCAAAGCCGATGCGTGCCAAATCTCCCCTACTTGCCTGCTTGGCAGAAAGCAAAATGCCGCTTTGCTCCCCTTGGAAATCGATGCCGCTAACCTTGCCGTAGCCGAAGGCATCCAAATACCTATAAGTCGTTTCCTTGCCCAGTGACAGCACGATATCGGTAAAAATGGGGTTACAGCTGTTGCACAGAGCATCCGCCAACCGTTGGTTGCTATGCTTGCCGTTGGCGTGCTTGGTCCAGCAGCTGATTTTGGAACCGTCTACTATGCGCATGCCGGAAGAATTGCTAAAAACGTGCTCCGCCGAAAAGGCGCGCGGATTGCCGTTGGCGTACTCTTGCAAGCACGCCGCCGCAGTGAGCACCTTAAATGTGGACCCCGGCTCGTAAACATCGGTGAGCAAAGTGTTTTTGGTATTGGCAAGCAGCGTGGCAACGTCGTCCCTTGGCAAATTGTTCAAGTCTACGCTCGGTTTGCTTGACATGGCAAGAATTTCGCCGTTGGTTACGTCTACCACCACGCACTTTGCCGACGAC
>CAYYTD010000065.1:0-7635 GCA_964474475.1 uncultured Oscillospiraceae bacterium
CTCCCACACGCCCCTTAAACGTGCGCGTCTGCCGATTCCGCCAATCTCGCATTGCTTAAGTATTGTAATGTAAACTGCGGCATTTGTCAAACGATTTTATAAAAAATGTTTCAATTTTTTGTCACTATTTCATTTTTGCGGCATTTCGGGGCGCACCGCGCCTTTTGACAGCTCCTTTTGGCACCCTTTCGCACAACAAAATGCGGCTTTGCCGCTTGCCCTCCGCCCTTTTCTTTTTTGTTTTGATTGTGAATTGCCACTTGCGTTTTGCCTACGGCAAAGTTTTCCGCACGTCCTGCCGCCAGTTAACAATTTGTCGCACGCTCCACGCCGCCTTTTGCCACACGGTCAATGCTTTCGGTTTTATGTCGGCAGGCTTTGCTTGTTAAAGTTTTCTTTGCACAGTACTGCCGCAACTTTGCCACAAATGCGGCTTCACCGCCCGCTTTTAGTCGCACAAATATTCCACGTGACGGTTGGGGTTTACCAGCACGGTGTAGTAGGTGGGGTAAATCACAAAGCCAAGCGGTGCATGGGGCGGTTTTTTCACGTTAAGTTTTTGCGTGTAGTCCACTGGGATTTTGCTCCCTGCCGTTGCCTGGCTGTAAAATGCGCAAATTTCCGCCGCTTTCAGCAAAACATCGTCGGGCACTTCTTTGCCTTCCGTTGCAATTACCACGTGAGATGAATGTATCTTTTGCGTGTGTAGCCACATGTCGGTAGGCTTTGCCAGCTTAAAGGTGACGTAGTTGTTTTGTAGGTTATTTTTGCCTACGTACACGCAAAATCCGTCTACAACGTATTTTAGCGGCTTGGTCGGGCGCTCCTTTTCGGTTTTTTTGCCTTTGGGCACGCGCACCAAACCGATGCTTTCCAGCTCGGCTTTAATTTCCTCCAAGTCCTCCGTTTCGGTGCAAAATTTAAGGTTTTGTTTAATGGTTTGCAGGTATGCAAGCAACTTTTCGTTTTCTTCCACAAGTTTGGTGTTGTGTTCGTCGGCAGATTTCTGCTTGCGATATTTCTTGTAGTAGGCCTGCGCGTTTTGTTGCGGAGTCAGTTGCGGGTCAAGGGGAATTTTCACCGCCATGCCCGTTGCGTAGTCAATGCACTCAAGCTCCACTTGCTTTGGCTTTATTTGCCACAGGTTGGATAGTATCAAGTCGCCGCAATTTTTCAGCTCGTCGCGGTTTTGCGCTTCCAGTATGCTTTGCCTTTGTATGGCAAGCTTTTTCTCCGTGCGCGACGTGGCGTTTTTCACCACTGTGGCTACCGACTTTGCCTTGTCGTTAAAGCGCTGCGCTTTGTCCAATAGGTAGTAGTAGCGGTCGTGCGCCTCGTTAAGGGTGGCAAAGTAGAGTTTTTCTCCCTTTTTGCTTTGGTAGTCAAATGGGCACACATCCACCGGCGTTCCCTTTTGAAGTACCACGTTGGGGCGCTTGTTGCCAAGTAGTTCAATGTAGGTTTTCAGCCTGCGCAGCACTAAGGCGTTGTTCACCGGGGAGTGATCCTCTTCGTCCACTCCGCAGGTTATTTCGTTCACCGTTGCTTGCGACACTCCCAGCAGGTTCTCCGGCAACGCCTTGCGCAGGGGGAGTTTGCACGCGGACAAAAATCTTTCCACGGCGGCAAAGTCGGTGGGGATAATCTTGTCCTGCGGCAAAAAGTACGCGTAGGTTGCCCCTGCCATTATTATTCGCTTGCTTTCAAGGTCCTGCGGCAGGTGTTTAATGCTGTCCAGTATGCGCAAATTGTCCTCCGTCAGTATAATGTTGGAGGTTTTGCCTGTCAGCTCGAATATTAGCCTCATGTCCTTTTTGTAGCCGAGTTCGTCGGTAACGGAAAGGAAAAAGGTCACAACCCGTTCAAAGGGCATTTGCTGCACCGCCGTAATGGTGGCCCCCGTCACGTGCTTGCGCAACAGCATGCAAAAGGCAGGCGCCGTTTTGGGGTTTTCGGTGGGCATTTCCGTCAAGTGAATTCTGTTCACACCGGCATTTGCCGATATTAGCAGCTTGTAAGTTTTGCCGTTGAAAACAAACAAAACTATCTCGTCCCGTTCCGGCTGATAAATTTTAGTAATTTTTCCGCCAATCAAGGTATCGCAAAATTCCTGCGTCAGTACCGATAGCGTAAGCGCGTCAAAAGCCATCTTTCTCTCCTTGTTACAACACATTGTAATATATTCTGTCGTAGATGTCAATTTACTTATCGCATTCCTCCTTTCTTTGCAACCACCCCTGCTTTTGCCACGGCAAAAGGGGCGTTTTTGGGCAATAATAGGCGCAAAGACTATTCATCGGCAAAAAACTGTTGCATAATTTGCATTATCGTGATATAATTCCTAATTGGCAAGTTGTGGCAAAAAGTCGTCGTCACTTTCGGTTTTTTTGCCGCACATCACTAATAACGACATGTCGGAGGACAATAATGAAATACACACAAAAACGTGACAAGAACACACTCACCGTCGCTTTCAAAATGGACAGCGCAGAATGGGCAGAATTTGACAAAAAAGCCTACGAGCAAAACAAAAGCAAGTACAGCGTACCCGGTTTCCGCAAGGGACACGTTCCCAAGAATGTACTAGAAAACCGTTACGGCAAGGGACTTTTCTTCGAAGACGCTCTTTATATTGCCGCACAAGAATATTACACGCAGTTTTTGGATAAGAATAGTAAAGTGCAACCCGTTGCTCGTCCCACTTTGGACGAAAAGTCCGTCAAGGTAGACGACAAGGGCGTAAGCTTCAACGTAGTAGTAGAAGTCTATCCGGAGGTTACTCTCGGCCAGTACAAGGGCATCACCATTCCCAAAACCACGCCGGAAAAGGTCAAGACCATCGACGTCGATACAGAAATCGGCTTGGTTCGCGAGCGTAACGCACGCTTTGTCGAAGTTACCGACCGCACCGTTCAAGAGGGTGACAACGTCAATCTCGATTACTGCGGCAAGGTAGACGGCGTTGCATTCGAAGGCGGCACGGCACAAAAGCAAGATCTCACCATCGGTTCGCACACCTTCATCGAAGGGTTCGAAGAGCAACTTGTCGGCATGGCAATCGGCGAAACCAAGGATATCAACGTAACCTTCCCGCAAGAGTACCACTCTGCAGAGCTTCAAGGCAAGGCAGCAGTGTTCACTTGCACAATCAACAAGATTACCGTCAAGGAACTCCCCGAGTTGGACGACGAATTTGCCAAGGACGTATCGGAATTCTCCACTCTCAAGGAGTACAAAGCCGATGTCAAAAAGAACCTTACGGAACGCAAAGCCAAAGAGGCTGCCGCCAAGGACGAAGACAAGCTGTTTGAAACGGTCGTTGAAAACACCCCTGTCGAAATTCCTCAAGGCATGATCGAAGAGCAAATTGACCAATACGTCGAAGACTTCAAGTACCAACTCATGTACCAAGGTCTCAAGTTCGAAGATTACCTCAAGTACGCAGGCACCACCGAGGCAGATTTGCGCAAGCAGTACCAAGATAGGGCACAAAAGGCAGTTCACTCTCGCATCGTGTTCGAAGCCATCGTCAAGGCCGAAAAGATCAAGGCCACCAAGGCAGAAACGGAAGCTAAAATTGCCGCTTACGCCGAACGTATCAACAAGCCTGTAGAAGAATTCAAGAAGGAACTTCAAGAGGGCGACATGGCTTATTTCCAAAACCAAGCCGTTTCCGAAAAGCTCATGAACTTCATCAAGACGGAAAACACAATCGCGTAGTTTTCGCAAGTGCACTTTTCGTTTAGATAGTAGCTTACAAGTCTTATTCAACGGGCAAGTTTTGCCGCAGGGCAAGGCCGCCACAACACAAAATTTCAGCGTCGGGTTAATTATTTCGTTTAACCCGACGTATTATTCAGGAGGGAATCATGAATCTCGTACCCATGGTAGTCGATCGCACCGAGTCGGGCGAAAGAAGTTACGACATTTATTCGCGCCTGCTCGAAGAGCGCGTGGTATTTCTCACGGGAGAAATCAACGACGAAGTTGCCAATCTCGTCGTGGCGCAACTCATTTATTTGGAATCCAAAGATCCGGCCAAGGATATTTGCTTGTATATCAACAGCCCGGGCGGTTCCGTTTCCGCAGGGCTTGCCATTTACGACACCATGAACTACATCCGTCCGGACGTTTCCACGGTGTGCATGGGCTTTGCCGCAAGTATGGGCGCATTTTTGCTTTCCAGCGGCGCCAAGGGCAAGCGTTACGCCCTTCCCAACAGCGAAATCATGATCCATCAAGTTTTGGGCGGCACGCAAGGTCAGGCGTCGGACGTCGAAATCCACACCAGGCAGCTGCTCAAGGTCAAGGAAAAAATCAACCGCATTTTGGCGGAAAACACAGGCAAAAGCCTCAAACAGGTCACCAAGGATACGGACAGAGATAACTATCTCACCGCCCAAGAAGCGCTCGATTACGGCATCATCGACGCCGTTTTCACCAAGCGCCAAGGCTAAAAAGGGGCAACCGTCGGGCAGATTCGCAATTGCAAGGTAAAAAAGTATCAAGGTGATTTGAAACTATCAAGGTGATTTGAAACTATCAAGGTGATTTGAAAGTATCAAGGTGGCTTGAAAGGTATCGGGGCAACGAACGAGTTAAGGTTGTCGGGTACCAATAGCGGTGCAATTGCGGCTCAAGCACGGCGCAAAGTCGCGTTGCGGAACAACGGTCGCACGTGGCAAGAAAAAATCAACAGTTCACAGCGTGGCGTTATGTTCACGTGTTCACAATCGGGGCTTTATGCCCACGTCCTGCGGACGGAATAGTCCGCAACGGGAGAAATATGAAACAAACCTGTTCATTTTGCGGCAGAGGCGAAGGCGAAGTAAAAAGACTGCTCAGCGGTCCCAACGGAGTGTGCATTTGCGACGACTGCATCAAGATTTGCGGAGAAATCCTCATTGCAGAAGAAGAAGCGCACGACAAAGACATATCCTTCGAAGAGCTTCCCAAGCCGCAACAAATCAAGAGTAAATTAGACGAGTACGTCGTCGGACAAGAGGATGCCAAGCGCATCTTGTCCGTTGCGGTGTACAACCATTACAAGAGGATACTTGCCCCCAAAGGGGACAAGGACGACGTAGAGCTGGAAAAGAGCAACGTGCTCATGCTCGGTCCCACCGGTAGCGGCAAAACTTTGCTTGCCAAAACGCTCGCGCGCATTCTCAACGTTCCCTTTGCCGTTGCCGATGCAACCACTCTCACGGAAGCAGGCTACGTAGGCGAAGACGTCGAAAATATCCTGCTCAAACTCATTCAAGCGGCAGATTACGACGTAAAACGTGCCGAAAAGGGCATCGTGTATATTGACGAGATAGACAAAATTTCTAAAAAGTCGGAGAATGTTTCCATCACAAGGGACGTTTCCGGCGAAGGCGTGCAACAAGCACTGCTCAAAATTATCGAAGGCACCGTTGCCAACGTACCTCCGCAAGGCGGGCGCAAGCATCCGCAGGCGGAAAATATTCCTATCGATACCACTAATATTTTGTTCATTTGCGGCGGAGCATTCGTCGGCATCGAAAAGATAGTGGAAAGGCGCCGCCAAGGTGCAAGCATGGGCTTTGGCAACGTCATCAAGAGCACCGAAGAGGTCAACCACGCGCAACTCGTCAAGAGTTTGCAGCCGCAAGATCTCATCAAGTTCGGGCTTATTCCGGAGTTTGTCGGCCGCTTGCCCGTCACCGTCGGTTTGTCCCCGTTAGACGAGCAAACTCTTGTCAAAATTTTGCGCGAACCCAAGAATAGCCTTGTCAAGCAGTACCAAAAGCTGTTCAAAATGGACAACGTCGATTTGCAATTCGAAGAGGGCGCAGTGGAGGCAATCGCACGCAAATCACTGCAACTCAAAACGGGCGCCCGCGGACTACGCTCGGTTATGGAAAACCTCATGACCGATTGCATGTATTCTGTTCCGTCCATGACGGATGTCGTCGCCGTTCGTGTCAGCCAAGAAAACGTCGAAACTGGCTCCATGCCCACCGTCGTGCACAAGGAAGCCTGCTAACGCCACGCAAGTTAGCAAGGTCGCAGCATTTAGCACGGATATCGTGTGCAAAGCAAAGTCACGGTGTATTCCGCACGGATGTTGTTAGGTTAAGCACAGCCATAGTGCGTTTAACGCAGGCACGGCAAGCCAAGCACAGGTGAAGTAAGTCCGACAAAGGTTCCACAAGTCAGGCAAAAAGAAACCAAATAGATTAAGGCAGTAACGCAAAAAAATCGTTACCGCCTTTTTTTGTTGCAAAGATTGCAAAAGTAATATATAATATTCGCTACCAAGCACAAACTATATTTGCAAGCACAGGCAATTTTTGCCGCTTGCACGGGCGGTTTTGAGTCAGGCACCTTGTTTTTGCAAGGGGGCTGGCGGTGCCGCCAAGAGAGGTGTACAACATTGATTAATTACGACAATTTGCCCCTTGTGGCAATGAGAAGCAATTTCTTTTTCCCCAACGTCAAGGCTCAAATAGAAGTAGCCCGCCTTCAATCACGCAACGCAGTCAAGCTTGCGTTGGAAAACGACGGGCGCATTTTCCTCGTCAGCCAAAAGGTTCCTTCGCAGGAAGAAATCACGCAAAACGGCTTGTATACAACGGGTGTCGTGGCGGAAATCGTGTCCGTCAATTCGGCAAATTCGCAAACCACAAGCGTCACCGTTCGCACCGTCGAGGCAGCCAAGATGACCAAGTACAACGGTACGGATGACGTCGTCACATGTTCCGTCGAACCGTTAGAGTTTACTTGCCGCAACAACGCAGGCACGCTTGCCCTTTGCACGGCTTTGGTCGAGCACGTCAGCGCACTGGCCAAGGTTACCGAGTCCAAGTCTGTCAAGAGAAATTTGCAAGCAGTCCTCACTGCCGCCAAGGGCACCGACTATTTGCAAATCACCAACGTTGCCGCCAACGAACTTGTTTTGCGTTTGCCTGCTCGGCAGGATATTTTGGAAGAAACGGACGTCGACATGCGTTTGGAAAAAATCAGCGCCTATGTCGACGGCGAACTGGAACTCATCAAGGCGGAGCAGCGCATCGCAGGCAGAGTGCAAAAGCAGGTTCAAGACGGGCAAAAGGAATATTACCTTCGCGAGCAAATCAAGGCAATCTCCGCCGAGCTTGGCGACGACGCCAACGAGCGTGACGAGTACGAGCAAAAAATCAAGCAAAGCGGCATGCCTGCCGAAGTTGCGGCAAAAGCGCAAAAGGAATTGTCCCGCCTTTCCAAAATGGCGCCCACCTCTCCCGATGCCTCCGTCATTCGCAACTATCTCGATTGGCTTGTAGACGTCCCCTGGAGCAAGGAAACGGCCGACAATGCCGATTTGGACGAGGCACGCCGCATTTTGGACGAAGACCACTACGGCATGGAAAAGATCAAGGATCGCATTGTGGAGTACCTTGCCGTCATGCAACTCACCGGCAAGCTCAACGGTCCCATTTTGTGTTTCGTCGGTCCTCCGGGAGTAGGCAAAACCAGCATCGTGCGTAGCATCGCACGCGCTTTGGGGCGCAAGTATTTGCGCGTATCCCTCGGCGGCGTAAGAGACGAGGCGGAAATTCGCGGCCATCGTCGCACTTACGTGGGGGCAATTCCCGGCAAAATCATTTACATGATGAAGCAAGCAGGGTG
>CAYYTD010000066.1:0-7615 GCA_964474475.1 uncultured Oscillospiraceae bacterium
GTTGTTTGTTTATCATTGATTTTTTAGCCATTTTAACTCTCCTTTCGACTAAGCTCTGAAGGGCATACCCAAATACTTGAGCAGCGCTTTAGCTTCGGCGTCAGTCTTTGCCGTCGTTACGAAAGTAACGTCAAAGCCTCTGGTTTTTTCCACTTGGTCGTAAACGATTTCGGGGAAAATGAGTTGTTCGCGAATGCCGAGCGTGTAGTTGCCGCGTCCGTCAAGGTTGGTGTTGACTCCGCGGAAGTCGCGTACGCGAGGAAGCGCGATGCTTACGAGTTTGTCGAAGAAAGAGTACATGCGTTCGCCGCGAAGGGTAACCTTTGCGCCTACTGCCATGCCTTTTCTTACCTTAAAGTTTGCAACGGACATTTTGCTGTTGGTAACGAGCGGTTTTTGACCGGAAATTACCTTGAGCTCTTCGACTGCAAGCTGGAAGGATTTGGAGTTATCTTTAACGTCGCCCAAACCGGAGTTGATCACGATTTTTTCAAGGCGAGGTACTTCGTTGATGTTTTTGTAACCGAATTCTTTGACGAGTTGAGGAACTACTGTTTCTTTGTACAATGCCTTCAATCTACATTCAACCGGTTTGTTTTCGATTACAGCGGGTTTTTTTGTAGCCATTTTGTTCCTCCTTTATTATTCTTCGGTTTTCTTGGACTTTTTGGCAGTCTTTTTAGCTGCTTGTTTGGTTGCCTTTTTCTCTTCTTTTACGTCGATAACGGCACCGCACTTTTTGCAGGCTCTCAAATACTTGCCGTGTTCGCCCAAAACGTGAGCTACGCGGGTAGTTTTGCCGCATTTAGGACAAACGAGCACAACATTGGATACGTCGATAGCGCGAGGTCTTTCGACTATTCCGCCTTGCTCTTGCGCTGAACGTGGTTTCTTGTGTTTTGTAACCAGGTTGAGACCTTCAACGATTACTTTTCCCTCTTTGGGATCGGCTACGATGACTTTGCCGCGTTTGCCAACGTTTCCTACGCCGCCAACGATGATTTCGACCGTGTCACCGGACCTAACATTCATACTTGCCATTTGTTTGTCCTCCTATTACAGCACTTCCGGTGCGAGAGATACGATCTTCATGTAGTCTTTTTCACGAAGTTCTCTTGCAACTGGCCCAAAAATACGAGTACCCTTGGGTTGCTTTTGCGCGTCGATGATAACTGCAGCGTTATCGTCGAAACGAATATGAGTTCCGTCCTTGCGGTTTACGCCGGACGCGCTTCTTACAATTACCGCCTTAACGACGTCGCCTTTTTTAACTACGCCGCCGGGGTTTGCGCTTTTAACGCTGGCAACGATAACGTCGCCGATATTTCCGAACCTACGGAAGGAACCGCCAAGGACCCTAATGCACATAAGTTCTTTTGCGCCGCTGTTGTCGGCAGCTTTAAGTCTTGTTTGTGGTTGAATCACTTTACCGTCCTCCTATTACTTAGCCTTTTCGACGATTTCTACCAAACGCCAGTTCTTATCCTTAGAAAGCTTTCTGGTTTCGGCAATGCGAACGGTATCACCGATTCCGCATTCGTTGTTTTCGTCGTGCGCTTTATATTTTTTCGTTGTGGAAACCGTCTTTTTGTAAAGAGGGTGCTTGTACTTGTTTACTACAGCCACAACGATGGTTTTGTCCATTTTGTCGGATACTACAATTCCGACTCTTTCCTTTCTGCTGTTTCTTTCCATTTATCTGTACCTCCGCTTACGCCTTGAGTTCTCTTTCACGGAGAACGGTCTTGACTCTTGCGATGTCTTTTTTGACCGATGCAAGCGCAAGAGGGTTATTGAGTTGTCCGGTTGCGTGAGAAAGACGCAAGTTGAACAATTCTTTTTTCAAATCGGCGAGTTTTGCCACCAATTCTTCATTATTAAGATCGCGAACATTACTTGCTTTCATCTGCATTCACCTCGTCAACTTTTTTCACGAATTTGCACTTAACGGGCAATTTGTGACTAGCAAGACGCAATGCTTCGCGTGCGAGCTCTTCAGAGACGCCCGCCATTTCAAACATTACTCTGCCCGGCTTTACTACTGCTACCCAATATTCGGGGCTACCTTTACCGGAACCCATTCTGGTTTCCGCAGGCTTCTTGGTAACGGGTTTATGAGGGAAGATATCTACCCAAACTTGACCGCCACGCTTTACAAAACGCGTCATAGCAACACGCGCTGCTTCTATTTGGTTGGAAGTGATCCAGCCGCATTCCAAAGCTTGAAGACCGTATTCGCCGTAAGCAACCGTGTTGCCCTTGTGCGCTTCGCCCTTCATTCTGCCACGGAACTGACGACGTCTTTTCACTCTTTTAGGCATTAACATTATTCAGTTACCTCCTTTTTAACGGTCTTTTTCTTCTTGGGAAGCACTTCACCTCTGTATACCCAAACTTTTACGCCGATTACACCGAACGTGGTATGCGCTTTGGCAAAACCGTAATCGATATCTGCACGCAAAGTGTGAAGAGGGATACTGCCTTCGTGATATTGTTCCGTCCTTGCAATTTCAGCGCCGTCCAAACGACCGGAAACCATGGTTTTAATTCCCTTCGCGCCGGAGCGAGTTGCTCTGCCCATGCATTGACGCATTGCTCTACGGAAGGAAACACGCTTTTCAAGTTGAGCGGCAATACCTTCTGCAACGAGTTGAGCATCCATATCGGGGCGTTTAACTTCGATAATGTTGATAACGACAGTCTTGTCGCCAACGAGCTTTTGCACTGCTGCTTTAATTTCTTCAGCACCGGCGCCAGCCTTACCGATGAGCACGCCGGGACGACCGGTGTACATATCTACGATAATTTTGTCTTCGGTTCTTTCAATGACGATTTTGCTGATTCCGGCTTGGTAATACTTGTTTTTGAGGAACGTTCTTACTTCGTCATCTTCTTTAATAAACTTCGCAAAGTTCTTTTTATCGGCAATCCATTTGGAATCCCAATCTTGAATTACGCCGACTCTCAGTCCGTGCGGATTAACTTTTTGTCCCATAAATATTTCCTCCCCCTTACGCTCTTTCGTCCAAAATCACAGTGATATGACTTGTTCTTTTAAGGATACGATAGCCTCTGCCGCGAGATACGGGCTGCATTCTCTTGAGAGTGGGGCCTTGATCTGCGAAGCATTCGGCAACGTAAAGAGTTTCTTTGTTCATACCGAGGTTAACTTCGGCGTTGGCAGCGGCGCTGTTGAGGCACTTAAGAACGGGCTCACTTGCAGCCTTTGCCGTGGTTTTCAAAATTGCAACTGCATCCTTGTAATCCTTGCCGCGAATGAGGTCAAGAACTACTTGCACCTTGGAAGGAGATATACGGATGTACTTTGCTATTGCCTTGGGGCGTCTGTCTTTGTTTTCAGCGCGCACAAGGGCTTTTGCTTTACTTCTTGTAGCCATCTCGATTCCTCCTACTTAGCTCCCGCCGTTTTGCTGCCGGCGTGACCTTTGAATGTTCTGGTGGGCGCAAATTCACCCAACTTTAAGCCAACCATATCTTCCGTGATATACACGGGAACGTGCTTTCTGCCGTCATGAACGGCAATCGTGTGTCCTACGAAATCAGGGAAGATTGTAGAACTTCTTGACCACGTTTTTAAAACTTTCTTTTCGCCCGATGCGTTCATTTCTTGAACTCTTTTGAGGAGTTTAGCTTGAACGTAAGGTCCTTTTTTAACTGATCTACTCATTTTCTTTCCTCCGATTAGTTAACACGCTTCACGATAAATTTGCTGGAAGCTTTCTTCTTCTTTCTGGTCTTGTAACCCAAAGCAGGTTTTCCCCAAGGGGTTACAGGGCCCGGACGACCGACGGGAGATTTGCCTTCGCCGCCGCCGTGAGGGTGGTCGCAGGGGTTCATTACACTACCGCGAACGGTGGGTTTAACGCCCATGTGACGCTTTTTGCCGGCTTTACCGATAGAAACGATTTCGTGATCGAGGTTGCCGACTTGACCGATGGTTGCGTGGCACTTGAGCAAAATTAAACGCATTTCGCCGCTGGGCATACGCAACGTAGCGTACTTGCCTTCCTTTGCCATGAGTTGAGCAAAGATACCTGCGGAACGAGCAATTTGACCGCCCTTGCCGGGGTTCATTTCGATGTTGTGAACAATCGTACCAACGGGGATATTTTCCAAAGGAAGGTTGTTACCTACTTTGATATCCGCATCGGGGCTTGCAACTACAACGTCGCCGACGTTGAGACCTACGGGAGCAAGAATGTATCTCTTTTCACCGTCAAGGTAATGAAGCAATGCGATGTTCGCCGTGCGGTTGGGATCGTATTCGATGGTTGCAACCTTTGCAGGAACGGATTTGTCACGTTTGAAGTCGATTATTCTGTACTTGATGCGATTGCCGCCGCCAATGTGACGAACGGTAATTTTACCGGAGGCATTGCGACCGCCGCTCTTTTTGTTAACGGCGAGCAAGCTTTTTTCGGGTGTGGTCGTCGTGATTTCCTCAAACGTCGAAACGGACATGAAACGACGTGCAGGAGACGTAGGTTTATACTTTTTAATAGCCATGTCAATTATCCTCCGTTATTAGGACAAGCTTTCGAAGAACTCGATCGCTTTGCTGTCTGCAGTCAAGCGAACGGTTGCTTTTTTCCAATCGGGAGTGTGACCTTCCGTTCTGCCTTGTCTCTTGAGCTTACCCTTTACGGTAGCCGTGGTAACGTTTTCTACTTTTACGCCGAAAATATCTTCAACCGCCTTTTTAATTTCCACTTTGTTTGCGCTCTTGGCAACTTCAAAGGTGTAAATTTTTGCGGGGATTCCGTCGCAACTTTTTTCCGTAAGAATCGGACGCTTTATGATATCGTAGGAATTCATAGTGTATATGCCTCCTCAATTTGCTGAATAGCTTCCTTGGTGGCGATGATCGCAACGTTGGAAACGAGTTGGTATACGTTAGCGAGAGCTGCATCTACGATGGTAAGGTTGGCAATGTTGGAGCCTGCTCTTACAACGTCGGTGCTGTCACCTGCAACGATGAGCAACGTTCTCTTGTTCATGTTGAAGTTGTTCAAAATTTCCGCAACAAGCTTTGTTTTGGGCGCGGAAAGCTTGATTTCGTCTACAACGGTGAGTTCGTTGTTGTTAACTTTGTAGCTGATTGCACTACGGAAAGCTTGAGCCTTCATCTTCTTGTTGATTTTCTTAGAGAAGTCTCTCGGCTTGGGTGCGAATACTACGCCGCCCTTGATCCATTGCGGAGCGCGGATGGATCCTTGACGAGCACGACCGGTGCCCTTTTGACGCCAAGGCTTAATGCCGCCGCCGCGAACTTCCGTGCGGGTAAGCGCGGATTTGGTTCCTTGCCTTTGGTTTGCTTGGTAAGCTACGACTGCCTGATGAATAAGAGCTTCATTGTATTCGCAAGCGAACACAGCGTCGTTAAGCTTAATTTCTCCCACTTCTTTCGCCGAAGTATTATAAACTTTAACTTGCATTATCTTTAACTCCTTTCACCTTATTTCTTAACGGCGTTGCGAACGTACACGATGCTGTTCTTTGCGCCGGGAACGGCACCCTTAACGAGGATAACGCCCTTCTCTTTGTCTACCTTTACAACCGAAAGGTTGAGGATGGTTACTTGTTCTACGCCGTAGTGACCGGGAAGGTTTTTGCCGGGCATTACGCGGGACGGACTACTGATAGGTCCCATAGAACCGACTTCTCTGTGAACGGGGCCCACACCGTGGGTTTCCTTAAGTCTGTGTTGATTCCAACGTTTAATAACGCCGCTGAAACCATGACCTTTGGTTATTCCCGTTACGTCAACGAATTCGCCTGCTGCGAATACGTCGCATTCCACCGTGGAACCAACTTCCAAAGCGGAGTTTTCCAACTTGAACTCGTGCAAATATTTTACGTTTGCACCACTAGCGGCAAGGTGACCGCGTTGAGGCTTGTTGAGTTTTTTCTCTGCAACTTCGCCAAAACCGAGTTGAACTGCAGCGTAACCGTCACGTTCAACAGTTTTTACTTGTGTTACCGGGCACGGACCAGCTTGTATTACCGTCACAGGAACCATCGTTCCGTCTGCAAGGAATACTTGGGTCATCCCTAACTTTCTACCAATGATTGCTTTATTCATAGATAAAGTTCACCTCCGAATTATTTATAAATGTTACAGTTTGATTTTTACGTCTATACCTGCGGGCAAATCCAACTTTGTAAGGCTGTCGATGGTTTTAGCGTTGGGGCTATAGATGTCGATCAAGCGTTTGTAAGTACGAAGTTCAAATTGTTCGCGCGCATCCTTGTATTTGTGCGTAGCGCGAAGTACCGTTACGATTTCCTTTTCGGTAGGAAGAGGAATGGGACCGGATACTTTGCTACCCATCTTTTGCACCGCTTCTACGATTTTGGCGCAAGCAAGGTCTACAAGGTTGTGGTCGTAAGACTTGAGTTTGATTCTGATTCTCTGGTTAGCCATTTGTGTTACTCCTTTACTTTGTGTTTTATTGCCCGAATGCCCTTTCGACGACAACACTTCCGTGTGTTTCGCGCTGCGGCTTTTAATAAAGCAAACCAAGTTTGCCTACATATATCGACGACAGTATGGCTCGCAACAGCCACTTAACGTCTGATACTGCTTAAAATTTTATTCGGTCGCAAAGCTCAAGGCTTTGCTGGGTCGGCAGCAAGTTTTCTGTTTTCTCAGTAACCTTGCGCGTCAATCCCTAATTCGCAGCTTATCAATAATATCACAACGGACAAGTACTGTCAAACGATTTTACCACTAAAAACAAAGAATTTTTAATATTTTTTTAAGCCCCGCAAAATTTTGCAAAGTGGGGCAAAATACGCCTATTCGCTTGCCCCTTTTGCCCCAAAACTCTCCCGATTTATTATCCGTTTTTGCCATTATCAACGTCATCCCGCAAATAATTGCCGCAACAATTGCCATCATCATTCATTGAAAAAACCTCGTCGCAAGCAAAAAGGACTAACGAGAGCTGTTAGTCCTTATTAAGCCATCTGTGCACTATCAGCGCCCGTTTTGCTTGCACCGCCCAAAGTGGACGTCAATCAAAACGCGCGAACGATGCCACTGCCGAATTTACAACACACCGAGGTTCAGCAACAAAAACACGACTGACACAGCCACAAAAAACAAGCCGACGAAAATCATATAGGCAAAGCTGCGCTTTTTGCCCTGTTGCGCCGAGTGATAGTCGTAAAAGGTGCGATACTTGACCTTGGTCAAATCCTTGCGGAAAAGATCAAAAAGTTTAATGACCGAAAATGCCAACATGTCGAACGCGCCGTTGTTAGTGGCAAATACCAACGCGCCAAAGCAGGTCATTATTATGCCGGGGACGGAAAAGGCGTTGCACAAGTCGAAGTAAATTGCCTCCGAGTCCGTTTTGGTGAAAGTTCCGGCTGTGCCAAGCATGACCAGCGTCACCGCCGAGCACAAAACGAAACAGATTACGTACCCAAGCCACTTGAGGTTGTGTTGCGGTTGTTTTTCAATCGGTTGCTCCACGATTCACCTCTATTGCGCCGCGCGAGCCGCGTCTATCTCGGCAATTTCTTGACGATACTTTTCCAGTTCTTCATCGTTACAATAAATGAAGTGCCCCGGAGTTACCTCTTGCAT
>CAYYTD010000067.1:0-218 GCA_964474475.1 uncultured Oscillospiraceae bacterium
CATTGCAATAGTCCGAAAGCTTTTTTATCGTTATCGGTTTGTAAAAGTTTACCGAGTGCGAAAACGCCGAACGCTGCCCATCGGGAGCCACAACGTAAACTTCGTGTCCCTCTTCGGATAAGGCAGTAGCAAGCAACATCAATCCCGAACTCGTATAACCGTCATCGTTTGTCAACAAAATTTTCATTACAGATTTTTCAAATACTCCACTTCGTTAT
>CAYYTD010000067.1:241-7551 GCA_964474475.1 uncultured Oscillospiraceae bacterium
ACTGCAACTCTTTTCAAAAACTCAACTTCCTTGCCCACCGCCTCAAACATCTTTTTAATTTGTCTGTTTCTGCCTTCGTGAATGGTAATTTCGCAACGCGTGTGATGAACGTCTTGTTCCAAGATTTTAACGCGCGCACGAGCTGTTTTCACTCCGTCCACCATTACACCGCGCTCCAAGTTTAGCCTTTCCGTTTCAGTAAGCGCCCCCGAAATCCTTGCAACGTACGTTTTTTCAATTTCGTTACGCGGGTGTGTAAGCCTGTTGGAAAGTTCTCCGTCGTTCGTAATCAACAAAAGCCCTTCCGTATCGTAGTCCAACCTACCCACAGGGAATAAGCGCGCTTTAATTTTGATGTAATCCATCACGGTTTTGCGATTCAAGTCGTCTTTAACCGTCGTCACGCATCCTTTTGGCTTGTTGAACATGATATAATATTTTTTAGTCGAGTGATTGATACGCTTGCCGTCCACGGTGACTCTGTCGTCCTCACCAACCATGCAACAGTTTGTGGCAACCTTGTCGTTAATTTTCACTCTTCCGTCCGCCACCAACGCATCGCACTTCCTGCGGCTACCAACGCCGCAATCGGCAAGATATTTGTTTATTCTCTCCATAAAAATCACCCTCCAAATACCATTTGAAACTACTATATTTAATTAATATTAACTGTTTTCGTTAAAAAAAGCAAGTGTATAGTTACCTAACGACAAAAAAACTTGACGATTTAATGCAAATTAAAATCGTCAAGTCTATCTATCTTCTATTTCCAACAAAATGTTTGTCCGAATACAATGCGGCTGCCGTTGCAGTGCACACTTATTTCGTTATTCGTAAATGCATGCAGCTTTTAGCAATACAACCATTGCTTAGCATTCAAAAAGGAAAATTACTTCAATCGCCACAAAAGCGCATAGGCACTTTTCCTATCAGTTCGCCGTTAAGCAGCAGTTTCACGTACAAATTATTTTCTTCGCAGACTATACTCTTGCTGACGTCGTCATTTGAGCAAAGCGGATAAGCGAATTCGTCGTCGCACACATAGTAGCCCTTGCCGCCACTTGCACAACACACTTTTCCGCGAGGCACCAAAACCACTCTGGAATATTTTTCAAATGCAACGTCCAGCATTTTTTCCGTTTCTTCAAACATTCCCACGCAGTTCAAAACAACAACCACCACTTGCATGCCGTTTTTCGTTGCACTCCCCACAAAGCATCTGCCTGCCTTTTTCGTATACCCCGTTTTAACGCCGTCGCCACAAGGATAATTTTTTAGCAGCTTATTTTTGTTGATTAACACACGCACGTCCGCACCGTCACCGCCAATGCGCTTGCTTTGCGTGCTAACTATTTTGCTAAAATCCTCGTTACACAATGCTGCGCAGGTGATGGTTGCCAAATCTTTGGCGGAGGTATAATGCACGTCGTCGTGCAAGCCGTGAGGGTTTACAAAATGGCTGTCCATGCAACCAATGCTTGCGGCAACACGGTTCATTTCATCAGCAAATTTTTCAATTGAGCCCGAACAGTGCAAGGCAAGCGCAACAGCACAATCGTTGCCACTACGCAACATCAGTCCGTAAAGCAATTCTTCAACGGTAAGTTTCTCGTTTGGCTTCAAATATACCGACGACCCCTCTATGCCGCAAGCCTCTTTCGGTATCGTCACAACGTCGCTCAATCGACAATTATGCAAAATCGTCAATGCAGTAACTATTTTGGTCGTGCTTGCCATCGGCAAATGCATTTCGGCATTTTTTTGATACAACACCCGTCCCGATTCGCAGTCCATCACAACGGCACCTTGCGCCGAAGTAGAAAAATCTTCCGCATAGGCAAAGTTGCAAGTAAAAGTCGCACCGGCAAGCAGCAGTAAACATATGAAAATGCAAAAGTATTTTCTCACTGCTTGTTACTTCCCACCAAGTCTTTTACCACGTCGAAAATCTTATCCGCCGTAGTACTGCTGTCCGCCTTCAACATTCTAACGCCCTCTTTGTCGATAACCAAAAAGCCAACAGGAGTCAAGCTTGCGCCACCGCCCGAACCGCCTGCAAAATTAGGTTCCGCAGGAGAGTTAAACTTTTTGGCGCTCGTGCCGTATTCCCCGCCCCCTGCCATGAAGGCAAAGGTTATTTGGGAAATCGGCAAAACCGTCGTTCCGTCAAAAGTAACTAGAGGTTTGCCTATTATCGTATTAACCTCGGCAACCTTGCTCAAATTAGACAACGCCGTTTCAACTATATCACTTATCGGTGTATTTTCCATCATTCCTCCTCAACAGTCACCGTCAAAACCTAAACACCACCTACATGTCATTCACAAATCAAGCACCACAACACTTCCAACAGGCTACATCTAACCAACACTTCAAAGTCCAAGCAATTAACGTCCGCTATCGTTTGAGTAAAAAACGTTTTAAGTTGTACAAATTTGCTCACAATGGAGATTACTATGCCACACAAAGTACTTCGCAGGCATGTTAACGGAGTTAAATTGCTGATCATATTCGTCGACGACGTAATGGCAATGGAATCGACAGTCAAAGAGCCGTAAAGCGACTTGCCAAAATTCGTGTTCAAGTCCGTCAGGCCAACGGAAGTATCAAAGGTTCCACGGCAGCATATCTTGCCACCTTCAAAATAAATGTGTTCCTTCAGTATCTTCACGCCGAAAATCCTTATGCTAACGTCCAATGTTAATGCGTCAAGATTGATTAAGCAAGAAAGGAATGTCCGTATGGGCAAACATAACAATACCAAGAGCAGCAATGCTATCGTCGGCAATATCATTTTTAATAGTTTGTACTTTTCTTTAGATAATAATACCCTCAGCCACCAAATAAAAGGTGCAAAAAAATAAGCTCGCCAACACAAATTGACGAGCTTAAAAAATATTAGCGGTTATTCTACTTTGGTTACTTCTTCGCCTTCCAAAAATTCGGGCACGTCCTCAACCTTGTCAAACATAGGCTTTTCAACGGTAGTAACGTTTGCAGAGGAATTTGCAATTTGCTGCAACTTTGCAAGCAAGGTTTCGTAGTCGGGCAAATCCGTAACATTGCTGATGGAAAATCTCTTCAAAAAGTCGTCCGTCGTGCCGAAAAGCAACGGCTTGCCGATGGTTTCCTTTCTACCCACCACCTGCACCACGCCAAGACGCATAAGGTTTTGGACGGAATAGGTACAGTCAACACTTCTAATTTCTTCAATTTCCAAACGCGTAACGGGCTGTTTGTAGGCAATTATCGCCAACGTTTCCAGCATGGCGTTGGTTAATTCCTTTTCCTTAATGGGGTTAAGCACTGTCTCAACTTCTTTGGCATAGTTCGGGTTGGAGCAAAACTGTAGCTTTTTGTTGAATCTCATCAAATTGATACCGCTCTCTCCGCCAAATTTTTCTTGAAGTTCCTTTATTGCCGCATTAAACTCGGCATCGGAAACTTCAAGTTTTTCTTTTATAAAAGCTTCTTCAATCTCTTTGACGGATACGAACAAAATGGATTCTAATTTATTACTCAAAAGACTCATATTCTTCCTCCACAATCACTTCTTTGTTAACGTTTTCGTCATTACGTTCCACAACAATAGTTTCAAACAAGCCGTCCTGCTTTACCTTGATAATTTGCAATTTGAGCAATTCGAGCATAGCAATAAAGGTTGTAACTATCTCGTTTTTAGATGCCGTCATTTCAAATAGTTCGGTAAACTTAAAACTCTTTTCCGTTCGCAAGATTTCTCTAATCAAAGCTATCTTTTGCGGCACGGAAAAACTCTCCTTGGCAATAGCGCGCGACACATTTTCCGCCTGCGCTTTAACTTCCATCTTCATCAAAAATTTATTGAACGCCTCAATAAATCCTTCAACGGTCAAAGTGTCTTTTATTACCGAAATAGACTTGCCCACGCTTTTGTCCGGTTCGCGGTAAAACCTGTCCACGTTTTCCTGCGTTTTCAGTTCTCCCACTATTTCTTTGAATACCTTGTACTCTTCCAATTGACGAATCAAAACTTGCTCGGGTGATTCTTCCTCTTCTTCAAGTCCGGGCAAAATGGGCAACAACGCTCTAGATTTAATCTCCAAAAGGGTGGCTGCCATAGCCATGTATTCGCTCGCCTTGTCCACGTCAAGGTCGGCAAGTTGATCCATGTATTGCAAAAACTGCTCCGTAACCTGAGAAACAAAGATGTCTTTGATCTCAATTTTGTTTTCTTTAACCAACGTCAAAAGCAAATCCAACGGTCCGGAAAAATTGACGAGTTTAAGTTCCAACGTGTTCACGTTGGCATCAAATATATACTGTTGTTCAAATTCTTCAGACATTAAACAAACAACCCCCAAAAGCCAAAAAATGCCGACCGAATAGCACTTCCCACGTAATTGATGTACAACGATAACGGCGAGTACTGCGAAATTACGTCAGGCATCATGTCCCACAATACGAATATCAGCAAAATGTACAAGCTGTATTTTCTCAAAAAAGTCATCACTTTGCCATTCTCGCCAAATATCGAGGCAAAAAACCTGTACCCGTCCAAAGGATACAAGGGCAAAAAATTAAACAGCGCCAACGAAATGTTAATAACTACCAAATAAGCAAACAAATACAAAAAGAAATACACCACATAATAAGCAGCGGAATAAATTTCAACTGTGGCATTTTGACTCAACAAAACGTACGCCGCCGAAAACAAAAACGCCAACAAAAAGTTGACAATAATGCCCGCTAAAGATACGGTAATAATTCCAACGTTTTTCTTTTTGAAATTGTTTGGGTTAATGGGTACGGGTTTTGCCCAACCAAACCCTACCACTAACAACATCAAGAACCCAAACAAATCAAAATGCTTGGCAGGATTAACGGACAAACGACCTTCAACACGCGCTGTATCGTCACCATTCCACAAAGCAACCAAGCCGTGCGCTATCTCGTGCAACAAAATAGCAATCAGCAAAGCAACAATATATGCCACGGCTTCCAAAAGCGTTTCACGCGTCAATGCGCCGTTACGTCCAAACAATATATCTATAAGCATAACAATAATATTAGCAAATTCCTCAAACAAAGTCAAATGAATGACCGCTTATTACTCTCGCCAATGCGTTAATACCACAATTTAGCAAGGCTGCGCATTTCACAAACACAATCACATCAAAAAAAAGCTGTTAGCAAAATTAACTGAATCAAACAAAACGCAATCAGCATTATGCACACGCAAAACCTCTTTTACCAAAAACCAAGTGACTCCAGTTTGCGAACATATTAACGAACGCACCACTTAAGCGGAA
Organism: uncultured Oscillospiraceae bacterium; assembly: GCA_964474475.1. Taxonomy (GTDB): domain Bacteria; phylum Bacillota; class Clostridia; order Christensenellales; family CAG-314; genus Fimimonas. The sequence continues at coordinate 5,533 of CAYYTD010000067.1, forward strand.
ATTCAACCTTCGCTATCAAAATCGCAATTTCGACAAAAGCAACTATAATGCAACGCCCAACCGAGTTTACTATTATTCGGGAGGTACACCAATGGAAGTTTACACGACAATTGAAAAGGGCGTAATGGTTTTCAAACTAATAGGCGAATTGGACGAGCACGCGGCGGAATTTGTTCGACGCAAATTAGACAAAGAGCTAAACGACAACGAATACGTCGGCGTGATATTCGATCTTTCTCGCCTATCGTTTATGGATTCGACCGGCATCGGAGTGATAATAGGAAGATACAAAATAGCAAAAAAGAGCAACAAACCGATTTACGTAAGAGAGCCGTCACCCACGATAGACAAGATTTTCAAAATGTCAGGGCTGTACGAGATAATACAAAAAATTTAGGTGGTTAAAGAGGATAGTATGAATCAAATAAACGAAATGAAGCTAACTTTGCCGGCAAAATCTCAAAACGAAGCATTCGCAAGAAGCACCGTTGCTGCTTTTTTTGCGCAAATCAATCCCACCGTGGAGCAAATAAACGACGTAAAAACGGCAGTTTCGGAAGCCGTAACAAATAGCATCGTACACGGATACTCCAATGCCGACGGCACCATAGACGTGATTTGCAAGCTGTTCGAAAATGAAATTCAAATTGAAATTACCGATTACGGCAAAGGCATCGAAAACGTGCCACAGGCAATGCAGCCCTTTTACACAACGGTAAACACAGGCGACCGATCGGGCATGGGCTTTACGGTAATGCAGGCTTTTTGCGACGACGTTACAGTAACTTCGTCGGTAAACAACGGCACAAGCGTAAAACTAAAAAAAGTAATTAAGTAGAGGAATCGGGTGTTGTTAGACCATACACAAACAATGCAATTAATAGTAGCCGCACAAAAGGGCGACAACAACGCTTGCGAAAAATTATTAACGGAAAACACACCGCTGCTAAAAAGCATCATCAAGAGGTACCTTGGCAAGCACGTCGACTACGAAGATTTATTTCAAATTGCATCCATAGGGCTGCTTAAAGCAATCAAAAATTTTTCAACGGAGTACAACGTCCGCTTTACCACCTACGCCGTACCAATGGTATTAGGGGAAATAAAACGATACATGCGAGACGACGGCTACGTAAAAGTATCTCGTTCCACCAAAAGCATTGCAACAAAAATAAACAAATATGTAGAAGAATACACTAAGCAAACAGGCAAGGCGCCCACAGTAACGGAAATTGCAAGCAACTTCAAGATGGACGTTTCGGAAACGGTATTCGCAATGGAATCGAGCAAAATGCCAATATCATTGTACGATACAATTAGCGACAAGGACGGCAAACCGACGGAACTAATTGAAAGGATATCAACCGAAGACGACCAAAAAATGTTAAAGATGATCCTACTCAAAGACTCGTTGCGGCAACTTGCCCCACGCGCAAGGAAAATAATAATTCTGCGCTTCTTCCGCGACCTAACTCAACTTGAAACAGCACAAAAAATGGGCGTTTCGCAAGTTCAAATTTCTCGTATCGAAGCCAAAGCAATAGCCGACCTTCGCAAATTGTATCAGCTGGAAGAAACGACGTCCAAACCTAAGAAATAATCAATAGAATACAACAAAAATCAATTAGCGCCGACAAAAATCGGCGCTAATATTATACTATGCGTAAAATAGCATCTTGTGTTTTGGCAATTCCTGATATAATTATAGCAAAAAGCAAAGTAATCCGCCCTTATTTTCGTTCACAATGCGATTGATGGTTTTGCACAACTTTTGCTTAATTTCAACGGGCATAGACGTGCACTTATTCTCCAAACCGTCGTTAGCCAAGCCGGACATCGTTTTGCCAAACATATTTGCATTCCAAATGGCTTCGGGGTTTTGTTTGTATTCGTCAAGCAAATATTTACTTTGTTGTTCACTGCCCACCATCGGGCTTACTTCGGTAGACACGTTAACCCTAACCACGTGATAGCTCGGCGCCGTGGCAATCAATCTCACTCCGTACACGTTCCCTTGCT
>CAYYTD010000068.1:0-7429 GCA_964474475.1 uncultured Oscillospiraceae bacterium
ATGGTGCAACCTCAACGAAAAAAGGTGGTACAGCGGACGTAGTTTCGCCCTTTTGTTTGGGTGAAAGCTACGTTTTTTTGTTTTTCTCGTCCAAAACTCCATTTTTTCAGCCCATTTCAAACAAATCTAATCGTTCAAAAATTAGTTATTCCAAATCAAATTTCACAAAAAACTCTATTTCGGAGGACAAACATGTTAGACAAAACCTATCAACCAAACCAATTCGAGCACGATCTGTATCATTGGTGGATGGATCAAGGGTATTTCACTCCCAAGGCGGAGGTGGGCAAGCCCTATTTTTCCATGGTCACGCCGCCGCCCAACATCACGGGCAAGTTACACCTCGGTCACGGGTTAGACAACGCCATTCAAGATAGTCTTATTCGTTTCAAGCGTATGCAGGGCTACAACACTTTGTGGCTGCCGGGTACCGATCACGCCAGCATCGCAACAGAGGTCAAAATTGTCGAAGCACTCAAAAAGGAAGGTATCGACAAACGCGACCTTGGCAGAGAGGGCTTTCTCAAGCGCGCCTGGCAGTGGAAGGAAGAGTACGGCGGAACGATAGTCGAGCAGCTCAAAACTTTGGGTAGCAGTTGCGACTGGACTCGCCTTGCCTTCACCATGGACGAGCAATGTAGCCAAGCGGTGCGCAAGGTATTTGTCAAAATGTACAACGACGGGCTCATTTACCGCGGCAACCGCATCATCAACTGGTGCCCCGTGTGCAAAACGGCACTGTCCGATGCCGAAGTAGAGTACGAAGAAAAGGACGGCAGCTTTTGGCATTATGGCTATACCACGCCGGACGGAAAAACGACTGTCACCTTTGCAACCACCCGGCCGGAAACCATGCTGGGCGACACGGCTGTTGCCGTCAACCCCAGCGACGAGCGCTACACCCATTTGATAGGCAAAACGGTAGTAGTGCCCTTCGTCAACCGTCAAATTCCCGTCATTGCCGATGAGTACGTCGATATGTCCTTCGGCACAGGTGTCGTCAAGATTACCCCCGCGCACGATCCCAACGACTTCGAAGTGGGCCTTCGCCACAACTTGCCCGTCATTAGGGTAATGAACGACGACGGCACCATGAACGAAAACGCAGGCGAATTTGCCGGGCTGGATAGATACGAGTGCCGCAAGCAAATAGTTGCCCGCCTCAAAGAAATGGGCATTTTGCAAAAGGTAGAGCCGCACAAGCACAACGTCGGCAGCTGCTATCGTTGCCACACAACGGTAGAACCCATCGTGTCCAAGCAGTGGTTTGTCAAAATGCAACCTCTTGCCAAGCCTGCAATCGATGCCGTCCGCAACGGCGAAATCAAGTTCCACCCCGAGCGCTTCGAAAAGACCTACTTCAACTGGATGGAAAACATCAAGGACTGGTGCATCTCCCGTCAATTGTGGTGGGGACATCGCATTCCCGTGTGGTATTGCGACGACTGCGGTGCGGAAATCTGTTCGGAAACGGACGTAGACACCTGCCCCAAGTGTGGCAGCAAGCACGTTCGCCAAGACGAAGACGTGCTGGATACATGGTTCAGTAGCGCCCTTTGGCCCTTCTCCACACTGGGATACTTCAATGGCAGTGTCGATGCCAAAGCCTTCTTCCCCACAAGCGTCCTTTCTTGCGGTTACGACATCATTTTCTTCTGGGTTGCCCGCATGATTTTCAGCTCGCTGTACAACACAGGCTCCGTTCCCTTCAAGCACGTACTCATGCACGGCATCGTAAGGGACGAACAAGGGCGCAAAATGAGCAAATCTCTCGGCAACGGCATCGATCCCGTCGAGTTCATCAACAAGTACGGTGCCGACACCTTGCGTTTCTCCCTGCTCAACGGCGTAGCCAACGGTTCGGATTTGCGCTTCAGCTCGGACAAAATCGACGGCACGCGCAACTTCATGAACAAAATTTGGAACGCCAGCCGGTTCGTGCTGATGAATTGCGAAGGTAAGAGCCTCAAAAAGGAACTTGCCGATTGCAAACTCACTCTGGCAGACAAGTGGATTCTCACCCGCCTCAACGCCACCGTCAAGCAGGTTACCGAGCTTATGGAAAAGTACGAGCTGGGCTTGTGCTGCCAAACGCTTTTCGACTTCGTGTGGAGCGAATTTTGCGATTGGTACGTCGAATTCACCAAGCCGGTGCTTTACGGCTCGGACGACGACGCCCGCACGGATACCCTCTCCGTTTTGGTATACGTTTTGTCCTCCATTCTCAAGCTGCTTCACCCCTTCGTACCCTTTATTACGGAAAGAATCTACCAAGAACTTCCCTTCCACGGCGAAAGCATCATGACGGAAAGGTACCCGCAGTACTCTGCCGAAACGGATTTTGCAGGCGACTGCGCCCTCGTCGAAGAGGTCAAGGAGCTCATCGGCAAGGTACGCAACGTGCGTTCGGAGTACGGCGTAGTCCCCTCCAAGCGTATTCGCCTTTACGTTCAACCTACCGACGAGCGTGTTAAGGAATGCGAAATCTACCTTGCTAAACTTTGCGGTTTGGAAGAGGTCGTTTACGGCAACGCCCCTGCAGGGGAAAAGACGGTCAAAGCGGTGGGCAGTGCCGCAACCTGCCTCGTTCCGCTGGGAGATTTGGTCGATACGGCAAAGGAAGTGGAGCGCATCACCAAAGAGCTGGAAAACGTCGCTGCGGAAATTGCACGCGCCGAAGGCAAGCTCAACAACGTCGGCTTCACCAGTAAAGCCCCTGCCAAGCTTATCGAAAGCGAAAAAGCCAAGCTTGCCAAGTACCAAGATTTGCAATCTCAACTGCAAGCCCGCCTTGCGGAACTGCAAGCATAATATTAAGTGTAAAAACGCGAAGTCCCCTGTGGATTTCGCGTTTTTCTTTCCCCTGTTTAACCGCACTCACAAGCCGCCGCCAGTCTATCAAGCTGCCGCAAAGGGTAGCCACGGTTTGTTGGCAGTGGGCAATGGTGCGATTTTGCCGAAAATACGCCTGCTTTTCACCGTTTTTCTTTCCCCTAATCACGAACAATCTATCACCCATTTTCGCCAAATAGCTTTTTTAGTCCGCAAATTACATTTTTTGCCGCAAATTTTCGCAAAACCGTTGCAATTAAAGGAGTAATACTATAAAATAAATTAAAATATGTAAATATTTTGTTCCGTCCTTTTCTCCGCCGTAAAAGTGGTGGCTACGGGGGCGGAATAGGTAACTCCAATGCTCAATTATTTCGCTTGCGAAATTATCTTGCGGATGGCGAGCGGATGGCGACTTGAATTGCCTTTCCGCTTGCGGCTATCAGCCTATTCAAGGAGGTCAACCACATGACTCGCAAAACAACTATTTTCCTTTTGGCATGTCTTTTGGCGCTGTCGGCGTGCTTGCTGCTCGTCGGTTGCCAATGCACCCACGCTTACGACAGCGACTGCGACGAAGCTTGCAACCTTTGCGGTTACAGGCGCGATCCCATCGGTGCCCACAAGTACACAACGGTCTGTTCGGATACCTGCACCAAGTGTGGCGGCATTCGCGAGGTCGCACACCAATATTCCAGTGCCTGCGCCGAAGTTTGCACTCTTTGCGGAGCTAACCGCACTGCGCCCCTTGCTCACGACTATCCAAAGGTATGTTCTTCCGCTTGTAGTCAATGCGGTGCTCGGCGCGATACTACGGACCAACACAACATACTCAACTCCGTCCGTCAAAACGAAGTTGTCGGCGACTGCTTCCACAAGGGCACTTGCGACGTCATCGGCAACTGCATCGTTTGTGGCGAAACGGTTGTCAAGCAGACAGAAACGGATTACCATCACAGCATTCCCAGTGCCTGCGCCGAAGAGTGCGCCATTTGCAAAACCCCTCTTACCCCTACTGATAAGCACAAAGCAGGGAAAACGGTCAAGGAGAACGTCATTCTTGGCGATTGCAGCAAGCATGAGAGTGGCAGCCACAACGACGTAGTTCGTTGCACGGCATGCAACAAAGTGCTTTTAAGCACTCCTGTCGTCGACGAGCCCAAACACAACATCGTCATTATCCCGGCCAAAGCCGCAACCGAAAGGGAAGACGGCTACACGGAAGGCAAGTATTGCAATCTTTGCAACGAAGTATTTTTGCAGTCCGCATTTGTTTTCGCACAAATCAGTGGCTCCTCCGTCAAGATTCTTGACGATCGCCTTTCTCAAGACGGTTCCACAATTAGCGGAACTTTCAAGGGCGGAAGCTTACGCGTTGCGGACGCATTTGCTTTCAATGCATCTTCCACCTGCGTTATTGCTTACGATTCTCAATTCAGAAACGTCATCACGGCAACGGACATCGCACTCAACCCCGGAGAAAACGTATTTTATATGCGCGTAAGTTACTCGCGCACGCCCGAAGCCCAGCCGCAAGTTTCCGATTACAACATTCGCATTCAGGCCCCCCAACTTTTCACCGTAACTTACAAAACTAACATGTTAGATGACGTGGTGCAAACCTACTACGACGGCGAAGTAATCGAGAGCCCCTTTGATCCCTTAACCAAGGGTTACGACTTTGTTGACCAAGAAGGTTGGACGTCAGACGGCAAAGCGGTTACCTTCCCTTACACTGTCAAGTCGGACGTCACCTTCACGGCACAAGTCAAGCTTGCCACCTACACGATAAGTTATTACTATGACGGCGCTCCTGTTGATACCAGCAACCCCACGAGTTATACCATCAACGATACCGTCACCCTTGCCGCTCCCAATATTACAGTTACCGGCTTCAATTTCACGGGTTGGTACGTCAAGGGAGAGAATAGCGGCTACTTTACAGAAATACAGCCGGGGCAAAGGACCGGCAACCTTCAATTGCACGCAGCCTATGCACTGAAAGTTATCAACGTAACCTACGAACTAAACGGTGGCACTTCTCCCTTCCAGTATTCGACTCAAGTGCATTACGGTTCCGTCCTTAAATTAGATGAACAGGTAACTCGCAGCGGCTACGTGTTTGGCGGCTGGTTCACTAACAAGGACTTTTCCGGTAATCGGGTTACCAGCATAAGGGTAGGTGAAAACGATTTCACGTTGTACGTCAAGTGGCATCAAATCTTTGTCGTCGATGAAGACGCGCAAAGCATCGTCGGGCTTACAACCTTCGGCAAAACGCAAACTTCCATTATAATTCCCTCTTCAATCGACGGTTGCCCCATCAAGACGATTGGCTCAAAAGCCTTTGCGGACAATACCGTTTTGCAAAGCGTGTATTTCGAGTCTGGCGTAGAAACCATTTGCGAAAGCGCCTTCAGCGGCTGTTCTGCGCTCACTTCCGTCACCCTTCCGAGCACGCTCACGTTAATTGAAAACATGGCATTCCTCGGCACAAGCTCTCTCAAGTCCATCACCCTTCCTGCCTCCTTGCAACGCATCGGCGGACAGGTTTTCTCCAACTCCGGCTTAACCGCCGCCACCTTCGAGAATGCGGAAAATTGGATTGCTCTCACAAGCCTCTCATGTTGGATGACGGGCGAACCTGCCAAGGATCCATCGGCAATGAGCATCGACGTTAGCGTTCCTGCAACCGCAGCCACCCTTCTCACAACCAACTACGTCGACTACTACCTGTACTGCTTCCAAACCCGATAGGTTTTAAGTTGCAATCACACTTTGCTTGCAATGAACGTTTGATTGTAATCACGCCTCACTTACAAATGAACTCTCGATTGTAATCACAACATATTTGCCATGAACTCTTGCTTGCAATCACAACTTGCTTGCAATGAACTTTTGATTGTAATCACACTTTATTTGCCATGAATTCTTGATTGCAATTCAAATCTTTGCAGTTAGCGGTACAATATAATGGCACCGCAGCAGAATAGTGATGCAACGGAATAATACTGTAATAGAATAACATTGCAATAGATAGTACTGTAATAAAATAGCACTGCAATAGAATGGTGTCGTAATAGAATAGTGCCGCAGTAGAATAGTACTGCAATAGAATGCTGTCGTTATAGAATAATACTGTAATAGAATAGCATTGCAATAAAATAATAATTTAATTAAAAACCAGCCTTCACACCCCGTGAAAGCTGGTTTTTTTGAATAATGCTGTACGTCGCAACTATCAAAATATATTTTGTATCCTTGTCAAAAATATTGCATTCAGTATATCGATTCCCGAAAGCGATCTGTTGTTAATAAGATCTATAAAAAAAATAAATAAAAATTTATTTCGTCTCCTTGTTCTCAACCAGCCCTATGTCGCTCCGCGCTGGAAGCATTAACCAACTAAATCTCTACAATGCTTATTTCGTAGCCATTTAAAAAACTTTTTATACTGCTATGTTTCTATCTCAAGACCACATATTATCTAAAATAGTTACTATGTATCCTTGTGAATAAGTATCAAGCAGTGAATCTACATCTTAAAAATAAAGCAATTACAATAAATAATAATATAATTTCGTATCCTTGTTCTCAACCAGTCTTATGTCGCTATGCGTGGTGGAGCACTAATAAAATCTCATATTGTCAAGGTTATTATGTATCCTTGTAAAAAATCTATCGTATTCATTATATTTATGTCCAAAAGCGGTCTTCTACTAATAAAAATTAGAAAAAATAATAAAAATACTCCGTATCCTTGTTCTCAACCGGCCTTATGTCGCTCTGCGTTCTGAAGCATTGATTAACTAAATTTCTGCAAGGTCTGTTTTGTAACCTTGTGATCCTAATTGTCTTTTGCGGGTAAATATATCTAAAAATCCCAAAAACCTTTTTTCTTTATAAAAAAATACAACTATGTACCCTTGTTTTCTGCCAGTTATATGTCGCTCCGCGCTGGAAGCATTAACCTAACTTATATTTTTTCATCAATCAGTATATGTTATTCCCCCCCCCCATCTCCCCGTCATTTCCTGCCGTTTTTGTATATTTTTTCTCCCATCCGTCAATAATATGGGCAGCGGCGGCATTAACGCTTTCCACGTAGCGCACATAAACTAAAACGTAAGGTTTTTTGCGCTGCGGCACGTTTGTCAGTCCGCAACGGTAGTGCAAAGTAGCAATTTCTCACGGAGGTAACTATGACGATAAAACGAGGCGAATTGTACTATGCCGACCTCAATCCTGTCGTGGGAAGTGAGCAGGGCGGCATTCGTCCCATTTTAGTATTGCAAAACGACGTCGGCAACAAGTATAGCCCCACGATAATCGCCGCGGCAACCACCAGTCGGCTCACCAAAGCCAAATTGCCTACGCACATACGGCTGCCACGCCAAAACACGCCTCTGCCGCAAGATTCCATCGTGCTGTTAGAGCAAATCCGAACCATCGACAAGAGCCGCATCAAGCAAAGGATAGGCGAGCTGCCAGCCGATGTAATGCAGCAAATCAACGACGCCCTTCTCATCAGCCTTGGCTTTTAGTTTCAACACCCAACATTATCAACTTTGGCTTTTAATTGCAATTTGCTTTTCAG
>CAYYTD010000069.1:0-6017 GCA_964474475.1 uncultured Oscillospiraceae bacterium
CGTGAAAAGGACAGCGGGCAAAAAATGTTGTACCGCTGCGGCGTAATTCCAGATAGGAGCCGATGACGTCGACGATGTCGTTGGCGCGCTTGACTTCTTGCGCAAAATCCATAATATCGCTCATAAGTTACCTTTGCCGTGACGAAAAAATATTGAAAGCCACAGCTTACGAATATAATTTCCGCATTAAAAAGAAAAATCCCCTAAAAAATTTTAAAAAATGCATTTTTTGTGAAAAATTGCATACAATAAGGGTTGATCGCGAAGGACATTTCGCGGATAAAGTTGAGAACAAAAAAACAAAGCACAGCCGATTGACTGTGCCTTGTGAAAATTATCCGATTGTTACTTGACCAAATGAAAACAATTGCTTGACCGAACGGAGATATTTGTTTTTATTAGATGAAAACTATTCGTTAGAAAACTATTCCGTTGATTAAATGAAAATAGTTACGTTTACTAAATGCAAATAATTCCGTTAGTCGAAGGACGAAAAGTCAAAGCTCGTTAACTCGTGTGCCGATGATTGCCGTCGGACAAATTAACCCTGTTTGTGCCTTAGATTAGTCGTTTTGTTCGTTATTGGCAGGAGCCGCGGGGTGAGATTCTTCTGCTTTGGGTTGGGGCTTGATGAAAAGCAACACTACGATGCCAACCAAGCAAAGGCCTGCGATGACGTAAAGGATGATCTTCCATACTTGCGTGCTGTTAGTTTCGTTCTCTACTACAGGAGCCTTGACATACAAATCAACGTTGACGGGAGCATCGATGACGAAGCCGTTAGCGTCCTTGACGGAGTAAATTACGCGATAGACGGCAGACTTGTCCGCAGTGATGTCCTTTTCCGTTGCGGTGATTGCACCCGTTGCGGATACTACGTCTTCGTAACCTTCGGTAACTTCCTTGGTGTCGTAATCGAAGATTTTAGTCCAAGTGCCGTTGACCAACTTGTTGATTGTGTAAGTTGTGGTTACGCTGGACTTGTCCGTTGTGGTGATCCAACCGGTGGACACGGACTTGGAAGTGCCTGCGGTGAGACCGTTGGTTACTACGTCCGTACCCGTGGTGCTGATTTTAGCCGTGGGAGCGGACAAATCGTAAAAGTAAAGCTCGATGATGCTTGACTTGCACAATACGTTGTTGTCGCTATCCTTAACTACATAACGGAAACGCCAATATCCTACTGCGTTGATTTCCGTCTTTTTGTCAGGATTCAAAACCGTCCAGTCTTCCTTGACCTTGCCGGAAGGTGAACAATAGTTGACTACGATGGAATCGGAACCTTCGGCAACGGCGTAAGAACCGTCGTCGGAATTTTTAAGTTCGTAATTGATGCCGGGGAAAACGCTTTCGACGGTGGCTTTGTTGAGCAACCAAGTGTTGTCCAGGTTGAAATCTTCGCCTACGGTGCCGTTGGCTTGAAGATTTTTGTATTGATTGAGATCTTTGAATGCGCTATCGACATATTCGACGGTGCGAGTGGGGGTTGTGGCTGATTCTTCGGCAAAGGCTACGGCGGTTGAGCACACTACGCCTACCAAAAGCATAACAACCAAAAACAGACCGGTAATTCTTTTCACGATTATAATTCCTCCAAAGAGCAAACTTACTCTTTTTTATTGCTGACGGCAAACTTTGCCGTTTACCGCATATGAAACTATTTTACATTCAAAACCGTTTGTTGTCAACGATTTAGCAAATATTCTAACGAAAAGAAAAGTCTTTTTTGCCCTTTTGCCATACAAAAAGGCAAGAAAAGGCGTTGCCGACGAAAAATTGCAAAGAAAAAAGCACAAAAAAGCAAAAGAAAAGGAAAAGGCAAAGCACAGAAAGAAAAAAAGCAACGCTAAAAACCAAGCAAGATTGATTCGGTGTGCGGCAAATGCCTTGATTTTGCAATGGAAACGTGGTATGATGGAAGTAAGATTGCACTGCATAGCGGCAGCAAACTTGCCGTTGCGAAAAGGAAAGAAAATGGAAAAGCACTGCGCAGACGACTGGACGCTTGACTTGCAAGGCGTTGACGTTGAAGAATATCTTGAAAGGGCGTTGCCGCTGAAAAAAATGGACGTTGCCTTGCCGCCGCGTTTTGCGCGCACGCTGAAATTACTTTCCTGTTGCCACCCCATATTCCTACGCATTAGGCTGCACCTTGCAAGAAAATTGCTGTGTGGCTTGGCAGGGGAGGACGTGCAGCTGAAAACGTCGCACCAAATGCAGGAAAAGGCTTGTGCTACCGACGGCGGAGTGATTACACTATCGACCACGTTCCTGCGCAAATGCTCTTGGATTAACCTTGCGAAGGTGATATTTCACGAGGCGGGTCACGTAATTGCGGCAGGGCAAGCAGACTACGCAAGAGTGAAAGACCTTTGCAAGCAGTACCAAACCTTAATTGGCGACGGGATTGCCGCCGAACCGACGGAATACCTTGCTACGTGCTATTCGATAAGCGTGGGCGACGCATTACTTGCGCAAAAGCCCTTTGCCAAAAACAAAAAACTTGACTTGGCAACCCTTGAAGAAAGAGAAAAACTGCAAAATGCCGTGGAAAGGGCGCGGGAAATATTTGCTCAAAAAACTTCCGCAAGTCAATAATAACTTGCAACGTGGAGGGGAATTGCGCTATCGTTATTGCAAAATTGCCGAAACTTTGCAAAAACAACTTTGTTTTGCTTAAATGCGACTTTAATTCTTTAATTAGGCTGAAAAAATGTAGCAAAATTGTTGCAAAATGAAATTTAGTCGTGTATAATATTACATACCGATGATGTGAACGCGTAAAAACGCGGCACGGAAATGCGACGGAATAATAGCGCAAATGCGCACCAAACGATTATCTTGAGGAGAACGACCATGACGGAAGAAAAGAACGTCCAAAACCAAGCCGAAGAAGTAATGAACGAGTACAACGATCAAACCAACGACGAAGGTACGCACTTCTACTCCGAAGTGTGGCACAGTGACTACTCCGACAGCTCTTGCTGCTGCTAATGCCGCAAGATAATGTTCGGATATTTTAGACCGTTCGAATCCGAGCTGACCTCTCAGCAGGAAAAACTCTTTAAGGCTTACTACTGCAGGATTTGTTACTGTCTGCGAAACTTGGGCAACCAATCGTGCAGATATTTGACCACATTCGATGCGGCGATATACTCCATTATTTACAAAATTGCCACGGGCGGTCCTCGACCGCCTTTTTTCGCTTGTCAGAAACTGAAAAAGGACAATGCAAAATACTTTGAGAATGACCCCGACGGACTTCTATTTGCAAATATGACCTTGGTGGGCTTCGGCGAAAAAATTGCCGACGACCTTGAGGACGAGGACGGCAACAAAATAAAAGCGCATCTGATGAACCTGTTATTTGGCAAGACCATTGCCGTGGCGCAAAAAGCCCTGCCCGACACTGCCCTTCACACCCGTGAGTGCACGCAAGAAATTGACCGCTTGCAAAAGGAAAACGCCGACCTGTTGACTTTGATTGACGTATACGGGGAATTGACTCCGCGCAACGTGAACGACATTACACCCATATCCGCCGAGATTGCCGACGTGTTCCGCCAGATTTCGCGCTGGATATACTACGTGGACATACTGACCGACTACGACAAGGACTACAAAAGCGGCGCATACAACCCCTTGAAAGAGCAGGACTGCCCCACTTTGCAAAGCTACTTTGCCAAAAACTACGCCTATCTGCTCGAATTAAACGAGCAAATTAGCAAAAGCGTGATGGATGCCGTTGACAAAATTAACGACGGCTCGACGGAGTGGATTGTTTTGCGCAAGGTGATTGCCCACTCCATTGGCACTGTGGTGCCCAACCTACTTGAGGGAAAGGACGTGGAATTCCACTACTTTAAGGAACTGCACAAAAACATGCGTGCCGAAAAGATTAAACTGAAAAAGAAAAAAGAGGAAGCAAAATGAAAACCATCAACTTGATTGTGAGAGTGACGGACGGTTGCAACATGCGCTGCAAGTATTGCTACAACAGCGAAACGGGCTACGCCCGCGCTGTGCTGCCTCTTGAAAAAATAGAAAAACTGCTAACCCTGCTTGCCAAAGACTACAACCGCATCAACGTTGTGTGGCATGGCGGAGAACCGCTGATGGCAGGCAAGGAATACTTTGAAAAAGCCGTGGAAATAGAGAAAAAACTCTCCTCCACCTACGGATACCTGTCCTTTGCCAACTCCGTGCAAACAAACGGCTCCCTAATAGATGCCGAATGGGCAAAGTTTTTTGCCAAAAACGACTTTAAGCCGGGGATATCATTTGACGGAATAGACAACGACAAATATCGCGGACAAACGCAAAAAATTCTTGCCGCAATGAAACTGCTGAAAAAGCACGGAGTGAAATTTGGCCTGCTTGCCGTGGTTGCCGACGAAAGCTACGACTTGAAAGCCAACTACGACTACTTTGCAAAGCTGGGAGCAGGGGCGGAGTTTTCGCCCGTATTTGCCGAAGGTGCAGGGAAAAACGCCGAGCAAAACAACGAAAAATTTGCCCGCGACATGATTGACCTATTTGACTACTGGCTGTACGACAAAAATGGCGTGGCAATTAGAACCTTCTTGAGTTACCTATCCATGAGCATGGGTTACAACCGCCGCATTTGCACCAACGCTTCGTGCATTGGCAAATTCCTTTCCATTGCCCCCGACGGCACGCTGTTCAACTGCAACCGCTACTCCGTAAGAGAATACCCCTTTGCGCACGTTGACGAAGTTAACTCCGCCGCAGAGATATTTGCCGGGGAAAAATTCGTGCAGTTTGTGAAAGGCTCCATAGAGCGCCGCAACAAGTGCAAGGCACAATGCGAACTATTTGACAAATGCTCCGGCGGATGTGCCGACTGTGCCATTGCCGAAGGAAACATTGCAGACATACCCGAACACGGCTGTTACCTGTTTAGAAAGCTGTACCCCCACGTTGCGCTTGCCGCCGAGAAAATACGCAACGAAAAGATTTCGTTGGACGAGCTTAACCCTGCAGTGAAACAAATGCTTGTGACCTGCGCCGCAATTGACCGCAGCGAAGAGGCGGAATTGAAATAGCCGAACGCAGCCCTTGCGAAAACCTTTGCCGCGTACAAACCATTGCCGCAGAAAAACTTTACTTTACGCAAACCTTTAACCTCATTGGAGAAAGACATGATTGAGAACCTTTGCCAGCTTAGCCGTGGCGGCTCCGTTGCCATTGGCTACGTTGCATTCTTTGCCTACGTTGCCTTTATGATACTGGGCGGAGAGTTTATTCAGAAAAAATTTAATTGGGACCCCGAAATTGTGCGCAAGCTGGAACACATTGCGACGGGGGCAAGCTGGATAATTGCTTACGTCTTTATTGGACTGAGCTACCACTTGATTATTATTAACGGAGTTTCCACTTTGCTACTGGGAGTGATTTCCTTTGGCAACTTGATGAAATCTACCCAAAGGACGGACACGGACAAAAGCTACGGTTTGTTGTACTTTGGCATAAGCTCCCTTGTAATAATAATAGTTGCCGTGATTGTGGGCAGCGAAAAGCTGTACTTGCTTTCCGGCATTACCTACTACTGCATGGTGCTTGGTGACGGGCTTGCTCCCCTTGTGGCAAGACTATTCAAAAAAGCTAACTTTGTGATTTTTGAGCCGAAAACCTTTGTGGGAATGATGACGGTGATAATAATGTCGACACTGTCGGCAGTGGTATTCAACGCCATATTTGACCTGCAACTAACATTTTGGTTTATGCTGTCCGTCGGTTGCCTTGCAGGCATGACGGAACTATATGGCAGGAAGGGTTGGGACAACATCACGGTGGAAATTGGCGTATTTGCCTACATGATGCTGTACTACTACGGTTTGCTTACCGATGCGGTGATGATTGCCGTGCTAATTTCGCCATTACTTTCCGTTTTTGCAGGGCCGACGAAGTCCATTACTTTGGGCGGCTCGGTAACCTCGTTTGTGTACACCATTGCGTGCGCTTATTTAGGAGGCTTGCCCGTGCTGGTGACGGTG
>CAYYTD010000069.1:6027-7377 GCA_964474475.1 uncultured Oscillospiraceae bacterium
CTCCCTATTTGTGATTTCGGCAATAGTATCGAAAATTTCTACGAAAATCTTTAACAAAAGGCAAAACGTGGAAAAGGCAAAAACGCCGCGCGGTGCAACGCAAATAATTGCCAACAGCGCCATTGCGGTGATGCTGCTGATCCTGTACAAGGTGACGAATCACGATGCCTTTTTGTGGGCTAACTACGTTGTGCTGTGCGAAGAATTTGCCGACAGCTGCTGCTCCGACCTGGGCAGATTGAGCAAAAAACAGCCAATGGACGTGCTGAGATGGAAACGCATTCAAAGCGGAATTAGCGGAGGCGTGAGCTTGCTTGGCTCCGTAGCGGGATTGTTCGGCTGTGCGATTGCCATTGCAATACCCTACCTATTTGGCGAATTTAACATCTTGTACGCCGCTGTGGGCGTGGGAATTGCCTTTGTGGGAACCTTTGTGGACAGCATACTCGGCTCCGGCTTGCAAGCGTTGTACAAGTGCGAAACGTGCGGTAACTTGAGCGAAAAGGATACCTGTTGCGACACCCCTTGCACCCTTGTGAAGGGAACGTCCTTTGTGACTAACAGCCTTGTGAACTTTGCATCCGGCGCCATAGTGGGGCTTGCGGCTCTTGCCATTGCGCTATTCGTGCTGTAAAACTAAAAAACAAGACTTCTTTCGCGATGAAGGAAGTCTTTTTTGTTGCCTATTTGATTTTCATCCTTTACAAAACAATAAAACATACGACTACAACGGCGAAACAAAAAGCACAGCAAAAGGGCTTTTTGCACTATTTGCGTTGTAATAACTAAAAAATAAATTTAATACCGAAACACAAAAGACTAAAAATCAAATTTAATGGCGAAGCACAAAAGACTTCCCGTAAGTGGGAAGTCTTTTGTGTTGCATAAATTTGTGTTGCAAAAATTAAAAAGCAATGGGGGAAAATCCGCCGTAAAAACCGCAAAAAACTATTTGAGGGCAAGGCGGGCTCGAACGGAGGGCAGGTCGATTTCAATTTTGTCGTTGAAGGGCCATGCGTTGATGCCGTCCCCTTCGGCGCGGGGGATTACGTGAAAGTGCAGGTGGAAAACGGACTGTTGTGCCGACTTGCCACTGGCGTTGAACACGTTGACACCGCTGAAACCGCAGTTTTCGACGTAGTGCCGAGAAATTTTTTGCACCGCTGCCGCAACGGCTTGCAAATCTTGCAGGTCAGCATCCAGCACGTTGGTGCAATGCTTCTTGGGAATGACCAAAGTGTGACCGTAAGTGTCGCAAGCGATGTCTAAAAAGGCGTAGACACGGTCGTCTTCGTAAATTTTGTAACTGGGGATTTCGCCCTTGATGATTTTGCAAAAAATGCAGTCGTC
>CAYYTD010000070.1:0-7277 GCA_964474475.1 uncultured Oscillospiraceae bacterium
CCTTCATGCTCGTCTTTCTCTTGCTCTTCACAGCTCGGCACACTCGGCATCACGGGCGCCACCGTCGGCACTTCCAACGGCGTAGGATGTTCCGCAATTTTCGGCTCCGTCAGTTCCTCTCCTAAAACGTAGCCAAATTTTCCGCAGTAGTACACGTAATGCCACAATGCGTCGTAGCTTTGCACGCTGCCGTAGTAGCTCACCTTTTGAGTGTTCAACGCCATCAGCACAATTTCCGCGTTGGGCGTTGGCGATAGCCTCATCGTTGCGCCGCTCCCCTGCACGGTCAATTTCACAGTGGGGTAGGTCGGGCTGATGGGCTCACTGCAAATTTTCAAATCGTTTTTGCGCACGTAACCCACAATTTGCGGAAATTCCGCCTCCCCCATCAGGCACACGGCGTAATGATTTTCGCTCCCTCCCACAATTTTCACGTAATAGGTTTTCTTTAGCACAAACAGCGGCGCCGAGCTTTCGGCGTTAGCGTAAATTTTCACGTTATCTTTAATCACTCGTCCCCATTCTTCCCCTTCCGCCCAGGCATTCCAACGGGGCGATGCGCCAACGCCAATCGAGCAAAAGGCCGCCAGTAGATATGCCAAGAGCGCGCAGGCAATTTTTTTCCAAAAAGATGCAATTTCCGTCCGCATATCCACTCCTTTGGTTGATTTTTTTACCGATTTCGACCGAGCCTTTATCATCCGCTTGCTTTTTGTTTGATTTTTCGTCCGTCGTCTGTTTGCTTGTTTTATATTTGATTTTATTCGCTGTACGCCTTTTGATTCCGTTTGTTCGTTTGATTTTATTCGTCCGCCTGCCCATTGACGATCTCAACTCTGCTCCGTAGTTTTTATTTGCTTTAACCTAACATGCTGTGATATTTGCGGTCCGCTTGCTGTTTCAAGATACTTCGCAATCGTCGCCTTGCCGTTTTAAGATTTTGCCACTCAATATGATTTTCACTCGGCTTTCAGCCCACCCTTTACAAGTCGGTTCTCAAAGTATCGCCTTTTCTTTCCGCCTTTCCGCCATTACAAGTCGGTTCTCAAAGTATAAATCACCGCAGACGGCGCAAAATGACGACAAATGTCCCCTCCCATCGTTTTATAGGGAATCCCTTTTAGCTTCCTTCATCTCTCTGCACACCCTCATTTCTCAAATTCATCGCATCCTTGCCGAGCAAGATTCCCGCAGCCGCAGCCCCCTTGCCACCTACAACCAAACCACAATTCACGTCAAGCAAATGGAGTTCCACAAGTGCCCCCTTCGCAATCGCTGGGTATTCGGCGGAAACCGCACCGGCAAAACGGAGTGCGGCGCCGTCGAAACGGTCTGGCTTGCGCTCGGCATCCATCCTTACCGCCCCAACAAGGCAAATGTCAGCTGCTGGGTGGTGTCCCTATCCAAACAGGTGCAAAGGGATGTCGCCCAGCAAAAAAATCTTCACTACCTGCCCCGCCGATGCATCACCAAGGTTGTTATGGCAAGCGGTGGTGCCGATTCCCCCGAGTGCGGTGTCATCGATTACCTTCTTGTCAAAAACGCTTTCGGCGGCACTTCCAAAATCGCCTTCAAAAGTTGTGAGGCAGGCCGCGAAAAGTTCCAAGGCACCAGCCTCGATTTCGTCTGGTTCGACGAAGAACCGCCGTTGGACATCTACCGCGAATGCCAAATGAGGGTGTTGGACCGCCGAGGCCATCTTTTCGGCACCATGACGCCTCTCAAAGGATTGTCGGGGGTGTACGACGAAATCTACCTAAACGCCAAAAACGATCCCCAAGTGTGGTGCACCTTCATGCAGTGGACGGACAACCCATTTTTGCCGCAGGACGAAGCCGCCGCCCTTGCCGCAAGCCTGTCGCACGACGAACTCGCCGCGCGCTGTTACGGCCGTTTTCAACCCACCTCCGGGCTGGTCTATCCCGAGTTTTCTCCCCAAAACGTCATTCAGCCCTTCTCCGTACCGCAAGATTGGCAAGACTGCCTTTCCATCGATCCGGGGCTAAGCAATCCCCTATCCTGCCACTGGTACGCTCGCGACGGCGACGACAACATCTTCGTCGTGGCAGAGCATTACGAAGCAGGCAAGGACGTAGCCTACCACGCCGCCAAAATTAAAGAGATTAGCGAAGGTTTGGGCTGGAAGACGGACAGATTTGGCAGATACGCCGCTCTCATGGATTCCGCCGCCAACCAACGCACCCTTGCCGCAGGCAAAAGCGTTGCGGAGCTCTTTGCGGAACACGGCTTGACCGTCAACACCAAGGTCAACAAGGACGTTTATTCGGGCATCAACCGCGTCAAAGCGGCGCTCAAACCAAGCCAAGGCACGCCCAAATTGTACATTTTTGCCAACTGTACCAACATGATAAGGGAAATTAAGGGGTACGCGTGGGGCACCGACGATCGCCCCGTCAAGCGCGACGACCACGCCATGGACGAATTGAGGTATTACGTAGCGCACGTTGCCCAAAGCACTTCGCCCCTTACCGCAAGGCAAAAGCACAAGCAAAGTTTGCAGCGCGCCGCCCGCAGGTCTGCCACCAATTTTCCCCATTAGTTAAACTTTTATTTGCTGTTTTAGTATTTCGATTCCTTTTTCATTTTGGTTGCAAATTTTCACCTACGTTACCGCATTTTTTCGACCATATGCACAATTTTGCAACTCTTTTTCGACCATTTTCGCACATTCAATGCCAAATTACACTCAACTTCTCATCGATATCTTACTCAAAAAAGCCAAAGGTTTCACCGTGCAAGAAAAAACCGACGAATTCGCCGTCACCGACGGAGAACTTACTCTCGTCAAAAGCAAAGTTTCCACCAAAGAAGTCTTGCCGGACGTTTCTGCCGTCAAAGCGCTGCTGGATATCCCCTCCGATAGTGTCGACGTTTCGGACATGACGGACGAGCAGTTGCAAGTCGAAAAGCTCCGTCTTTTGCGCCTTTTGCAGCTTGCCGACCAGCCCACCGACCAACCTTCCGAACCGCCTACCGACAATTCCGCCGAACAGTCTAATGTTCAAATCGTCGATCGGTCTACCGGCTATTCCGACACCCCTTCCGAACCGGCCGCAAACAAACCAACGTTTTAATTTTTTATAACAATTATTTCAAATCCCCCCCCACCCAACACATCAACAAGGAGATTCCACCTCATGGCTCAAAATCTATTTCCCACCAACCTTCGCACCCGTTGCGACGTCCGCAACTGCAAAAATTTCGCCACCCATTATGTAACCGTCAAAGGGGTTCGCGGCAAAGTTTTCTTTTGCAAGCAATGTCTTGCCGACATACTCACTAGCGGCAACAAGCTGCTTGCTCCGCCCAAATCCCCTGTCAACGCCATCAAAAAGAAGCTCAACGCCACGGCAGCCACCTTTCGTCACGGCAACTACCACCAACCCGCCACCCAAATGGTGGCCACCCAAGCCGCAACCACAACCGCCGAAGTGTCAAATGTCCCAACCAACCCCAACAGCAATAGGGTAATCGCCGACCATTTCACCCAAACCGATCACCCTGCTTCCGCCAATGCCCCTTTACGTTCGGCTGAAATCGCCGCAGCCACAACCAACGCCCTTGCCGAAGGCAACGCTGTCAATGCCGGTAGCGCTCGTCATGGTGATCACGGCAACTGAACAGTAGTTTCTTCGCCCCTTGCCAAGCAATCCATTTTGGAGGTCAACGCCTAATGTCTTTCAACCAAACCCCTGTCACGCAGTCCGCCAAGAAAAATGCGCCGTCAAATTCGCCTTGCCAACTTAACGCCGATGCCGCCAACTCCGCAACTGAATTCGCCGACGTGGCCGATCCCAACTCGGCACACCTTTCGCCCCTGCGCTATACCGATGATGTCGTCCGTTCCGTCCTTGCCGATTTCCACGCTCGTCAGCTTGCTCGCCGCCCTTACGAGCTTTCGTGGCGGCAAAATCTCAATTTCGTGCAGGGCAACCAATATTGCATTGTCACTCCGCGCGGAAGTATCGAGCAGGAGCCAAAGTTTTATTTTTGGCAAGAAAAGCTCGTCTACAACCACGTTGCGCCCATTGTAGAAGCACGCATGGCACGCCTCAGTCGTGTCCGTCCCCAGCCCGTCGCAAGGCCGTTCAGCAATAGCGATGCGGACGTAAACTCCGCCAAACTTGCCACCAGGGTGCTGGGCAGCGTGTGCAACAAGGTCAATTTGTCCCAAATGATCTCCCAAGCCACGGTGTGGAGCGAAGTTTGCGGCACCTCCTTTTACAAAGTCTGCTGGGATGCCGCCGCGCAGGACGTATCCCTTTCCGTGTGTTCACCCTTCGAAATCTACCCCGATAGCGACGAATGCCAAAGCTTGGCAGAGTGCCGCTCCGTCATTCACGCCAAAGTTTACTCGGCAGAAGAGGTCAAAACTATGTGGGGCGTGGACGAACAACCGCAAAATGTGTCGGTATTTGCCACAGGCACAGAGGGCGCTTTCGGCGGACTGGGTTACGATAGCCAAATGCCCTGTTCAAACCAAACGGAAGACACGGGCGTTTTGGTCATCGAGCGCTATTCTCGCCCCAACGCCACTTTCCCCAACGGTCGGCTGGAAATCGTCGTTGGCAACACTCTCGTTTACGACGACGACCTGCCTTACCTTCTCGGCGACGGAGGTGCGAGAGATTTCCCCTTCATTCGTCAGCTTTCCAATAGCCGCGCAGGATGTTTTTGGGGCACGTCGGTGGTGGAAAGGCTCATTCCCGTTCAGCGTGCTTACAACGCCGTCAAGAATCGCAAGCACGAGTTTCTCAACCGCCTTGCGCTGGGCGTTTTGGTGGTGGAAGACGGCTCCGTGGATACCGATTCGCTGGAAGACGAAGGGCTTTCGCCCGGCAAAATTCTCGTTTACAGGCAGGGCGCCGAAAAGCCTCAGCTCATGGATGCAGGCGCTGTGCCAGAGGAGTTCGGCAAGGAAGAAGATAGGCTCATCGAGGAGTTCAACGTCATTTCCGGCGTGTCCGAGCTTGCCGGCAGCGGCACTCCGCAGGGCAGCAAAAGCGGTGTGGCACTGCAACTCATTGCCGAGCAGGACGAATTGCGCCTCAGTTGTAGTGTGGATAGTATTCGCCTTGCCATCAAATGCTTTGCCAAGTACGTTTTGCGGCTGTACAAACAGTTCGTGTCGCAAAAGCGACTTGCACGCCTTGTCGACGGCAACAATAGTGCGGAAGTTTTCTACTTTTGCGGTTCGGATATCGGTAGCGACGACGTAACTTTTCTCACGGAAAACGAGCTGTCGGACACCCCTGCCACACGCCGAAGCATGCTCATGGACCTTGTCAACGCAGGACTGCTTGCGGACGAAAAGGGGCAAATGAGCCTGTCCGCCAAGGCAAAAGTGCTTGATATGATGGGCTTTGGCGACTGGCAGCGCGCCCAAGACGTAGCTCAATTGCACATCTTGCGTGCCGAAAGGGAAAATTTGGACGTTTCCAAAGCGCAAGTTTTGCCTGTAGACGACCACGATTTGCACCTGGAAGAGCACACCCGATTCATCGTTTCCAACGACGTAGACAAGCTGGGCAAGGACTACTTGAACGCCCTTTTGAACCACGTTGCCGCCCACCGCGCCGCCCAAAACCAACCCGATTAAGGGCGCAACAACTGTCAAAATATGGTCAAAGCCACGCCGCCGATGGTGTATGACTACGATTCGGTGCGATGTTTCATCGCAACCAAAATGGCAATTTTGTGATTAGCTAACCGTCGCCGTCGGCACGGAGTTTCTAAAAATATAGAAAAGTAGCCGCCGCCGACAGTGTGCGTTAGCACGGTTGTTTGCGAATGATGGCGCGGCAGTCAGCCAATTCTTTTCTTTTACGGTACGCCGCCCTTATTCGTTTAACCCATTCACACTTTTGCCGCCCAAATTCAAACTGCGTAGCCTCAACCAAAATCGCAATTTTCCTGCCTTTTTCCACCCAACTATTCTAAAAAAGTACGGAGATATGAACTAATATGTCACGCATAATATCCCAAAACCCCGATTTTTCACCCCGAAAGGAGCTTTTGCAACCAAATACGGGTATTGCTAATGCTGTGGATTTTACAGCCACCACGCACGATTCGCCTCTTGCCACGCCACAACCTGCCGACGTTGCCGAGCAGGAGCAGCAAGCCTACGATGCCGATTTCGAGTCCTTGCACTCTGGATTGAGCAGTCTTTTCAGCCAACTTGCCGATGCCACTGCGGACACGGACGATTCCGCCACAAACCTTTCGGAAAATTCCGACAAAAATAGCATGTCAGGAGCTTGCAACTCAACAGCCAATTCCGCCAAAGATGGTGTATCGTCAACTTCCACTACATCAGCCACAAACGCCGCCAATGCCGCACCCAGTAGTGCAAATTTTTCCGCAACGGATTCCGCCGCCAACGCAACAGGCAATGCCGTCGTTAATGATGGTGTCCCCAAAGCGGTTTATTGTGTACCTGCCGCCGCAGCGGAATTCCCGTCAAGCAACGCCAACGCCACGGCACCAACTGCCGCCAAGCCAAATGCCGATGCTAAAAGTTACGGCAAATTTGCCAATGCGCAGGAGCTTTACAAGGGCTACGTTCAGTTGGAAAAAAGCTACACTCACAAGTGTCAGCAGCTCAGCCAAACTCTCAAAACCCTGCAAAACCTTTCTTCTCTTAGTCAAACAAATTCAATTCCCACTCGTCCATCAAGTTCGCCAACAGGCGGTACAAGCGAGAATTCGCCACCGCCCGCGTTGTCCCCTGCCGTCACGGTTTCCGACTCGTCCAAATCCACCGAGTCGCACGGCAACGGGGCAACCCTGCTCGATGCACTTACAACCCTGCAACAATTGCTTGCCCATCTGCCCGAAGTCGCAAGCGTACTGCAACACAAGGGTGTAAGCACCAATCGGGCACCTGCCGTCATCGGGGGTGGTGGGGCGGTAACGGTAGCCGCACCTTCTAAGCCTAAAACCGTCTCCCAAGCCTCCGCTCTGGCGCACGAACTACTCAAATAACACAACAGGAGATTTAATTTTCATGGTACCGTTAACCAATGCCGAAAACGTTCTCAAAACCGTCTATTTAGACGCAATTACAGAACAGCTCAACACGGGCGTAAGTCCCTTTTTCAGTAAAGTAATCAAAACGGCAAACGACGTTTACGGCGGAGAAATTCGCAAAATGGTCACCTACGGAATCAACGGCGGCATCGGCGCCACCAGCGAAACAGGCACGCTCCCCAAGGCCTCTTCCGCAAACCGTGCCGAATTCGTCCTACCGTTGA
>CAYYTD010000071.1:0-7217 GCA_964474475.1 uncultured Oscillospiraceae bacterium
CATGCCTGTTCCACAAAATTCAGTTTTTACTGTCTTACGAGCACCGAGCTTTCACGCAGGAGCTTTTTTAGTTTTTTATTCATCCGTTTGTTCTTGACTCAAATACTTAACCATGGTGTAGGCATCGCGGCTGTTGTATTTAGTCTTGCGGTAAAAGTTTTTCCGTGTTCCGGCAATTTCAAAGCCGCACTTTTTGTACAGGGCAACTGCCGCCTCGTTTTCGGTGTTAACTTCCAACTCGCAGTACTTGCATCCCTCTTCAAGGGCGCACTCGGCAAGGGCGTTTATCAGTTCCACGCCAATTCCCCTTCTTCTAAAGTCGGGCATCACGGCAACGTTGCAAATTTGTGCCTCTTCGTACATTATGCGCACGCAGGCGTACCCCACAATTTCGTCGTCAATTATTTTGCCGTACAAAAAAGAAAACCTGTTGTTAAATTCCCCCACAAGGTTAGGCACCGTCCAAGCATCTCTGCCAAAGCATTGCTTTTCAATTTCGTTCAGGCGTAGGGCGTTTTGCATGGTAGCGTCAAGTTGTTCAATCATCTTTTTTCCTCCGCTTGGCTTTTGCGAATATACAACGGCGAAAGGCTACTTGCAAATTCTCCCCTTTCCCACGCTTTTTTAGCTAGTTCCACAAGCCCGTCTGCGTATTCCGTCGCCACCGAACCCTTTGCCGCCCCTTGCACGCACTCGTCGTCGTAGCCAACAAGGCAGGGGGCAATTTCGGCGGTGTAATCGGCAAAGTAGTATCCGTTTCCGGCATCTATCACGGCTTTGCCCTTTGCTCCAAGATTTTTACTCGCTGCAATGGCTTGCAAGCAGTTTAATGATATCAGTTTTTTGGGGCAGGCAGCTTGGTATCCCTTCACCGTGGCAATGCCAATGCGTATCCCGGTAAAGCTTCCGGGGCCAATGGCACAGGCGTAAGCATCCAGCTGGTCGAATTTTACTTTGGCATCGCTCATGGCCGCCGCCACCGTATCGCACAACAGCTCACTGTGATGCGTCCCCGCATTCTTCACCGTCTTGTCAATTATTTTTTCTCCGTCCACAACCATCACAACAAGGTCTTTGGTAGTGGTGTCAACAAGCAAAATTTTCATTTTCTCGTCCTTGTTTTCTATTCTTCAATGGTAATTCTTCTTTGTTGGTCGCCAATTCTTTCCACCGTCACACGGATGGTTTTTTGGGGTAGCAAGTCGGCAACGTTTTGGCTCCACTCAATGGCACACAGGGCGTTTTCTCGGCAGAAGTATTCGTTCAAACCAAGCATTTCCACCTCGGCACTGTCCTCCACGCGGTAAAAGTCAAAGTGGTTCAGTTCCAGCCTGCCAAAGTACTGGTTGTGCAGGGCAAAAGTAGGGCTGGTAATCACGTCGTCAATACCCACTCCAAGCGCAAGCCCCTTCACAAAGTGAGTTTTTCCTGCGCCCAAGTCACCGCACAGCAGCACCGTTTCGCCACCTACCATATTTTTTGCAAATTCTTCGGCAATTTTCAGCGTTTGTTCCACGCTTGCCGATTCAATTACTTTTTTCATTTTCATTCTTCGCTTATTTTTTTTTGCCGCCTACGTTGCAACTTCGTTTTTTGTTCACCCTTTTGCGGTTTTTTTCTGCCGCCTGTTTTTTAGACGTTTTTTGTCGGCGTTTTGCAGAAGTTTTTCCTTTTGCCGCTCAAAGTTTGCTTGATTTTCCGCCCACAATCAGCGGTTTATCTCGCTCTTTTCAGCGGCATTTTTAATTATACCATTATTTGCAGTCCATTGCAACCCGTCCGCATTCTTTCCGTTGTTTTTTTCGCTTTCGGTTTTTCACGCCGCTCTGCAGTGGCTTTCCGCCCGTTCTTTTCTTTTGCCGCAAGTTTTTGCCTTTGCGGCTTTCATCGCTCCGCCAATTGCTTTCAACAAGGTTGATGATGTGGTGCATCAACGGGGTTTTGCGCTCACCGCCTGCCGCCTTCGTTGGTCACGCACGGTGCAAGTATTTCGATAGCGGCTTGTATGTCAACGCCGTCAAAAAGGAGCACAACGCGCATCTCAGCAGATTAAAGGGCACAACTGCAAGCCAAATGTAAAAGGTGTAAAAGGTATCGGGCGTAGCCTTGGGGTAAAGGGTTTTTACCGCCTCCGTCAGCGTTTGCATACCCAGTGCGTAGTCGTGGTTGCTAAATTGAAAGTAAGCGTAAAAGGGTATCAGCGCAAAGCGATTAGCCAACGCCGCTACCACAATTGCACAGGCAGAGCCTACCAACATGCCCAGCACGGCACCCTTTTTGCTGTGAATTTTCCCGTAAATAACGGCAGCAGGCACCACAAATGCCAGCCCCACCAAAATGTCCGCCAGTTCCCCCGTGCATGAAGTCGACGTAAAGGGCATTTTCAGCACGCACTTCACCACAATGATGATAGCCGCCGCCACAGGCCCCATTGCAAAGCCGCCAAGCAGCGCAGGCAGGTCAGATACTTGCACGTCCAGCCATCCGGGAAAAATCATCGGCAGCGAAAAAATCGGCACAAAGTGGGGTATCAGGTACAGCACGTAAGCCACGGCGGCAAGCGTAGCCATCACGGCGATGTTTTTGGTAGAAAACAACCCTGCCTTTCCCTGCTTTTCTTCTTCCGTAGCGTTCGTTTCCTCTTCCAACGGCGTTTCGTCAAGTTTTTCAGGCTGGTCGGCAACTATCTGCCCTTCACCGTCAACGCTTTCTTTGGCTTTGCAATCATCTCCATTTTCCGGCACTGTCGTGTTTGTTTCCACTGGTTTTGCCGCAGTTTTTTTCTTTGCGCTGTTTGCATTTTGAGCGTTTAACCTGTCTTTCAGCTCCTGCATGTTCGTTTTTTCTTCCATTTTCGCTCCTTTTCGGTCAAGCGACACTGCGTTCACGTAAAAAAAATTGCCCGCCAAATGGGGGGGGGGGGCAACGTAACAACGCAGTATTCTTTTCTCATCCGGACTTTAACCGTCGGCTCGGGAATTTCACCCGATCGGCGCACAACGCGGAGGCGCATGCGTTCATAGGCTGTACTATCGGTGTGGATTTTCACCACGCCCCAAAGA
The DNA here is from genome assembly GCA_964474475.1 of uncultured Oscillospiraceae bacterium. Lineage (GTDB taxonomy): Bacteria > Bacillota > Clostridia > Christensenellales > CAG-314 > Fimimonas. The sequence continues at coordinate 3,063 of CAYYTD010000071.1, forward strand.
ATATATTTTGTTAACGCCATTGTACCACTCTCCGCCCCGTTTGACAAGCCCTTTCCACTCTTTCTTTTTTCTCTTTCCGCAATTTTCCTTCTTTCGTTCACAAGCGGCGCATTCTTTGCATAATATATTGCCGAAGAGGTTTCAATCGGGCATGTATTTCACGGTGCAGGGCAGCGGCAAGCCCGTCGTATTTTTGCACGGATGGGGTTGCAACGGACAAATTTTTTCGCAAACGGCATCGTTACTGCCGCATTTTCGTTGCTATTTGCCCGATTTCAACGGTTTCGGCAGCAGCAGCGCACCTCCGCCAAGCGGATGGAACGTTACCGACTACGCCATCGAGCTGCGCCGCTTTCTGTCAATTAACGGCATCACTCGCCCCCTTTTGGTAGGGCACAGTTTCGGTTGTCGGGTGGCAGTTCGGTTTGCTTCCCTTTTCCCAAACGATGCCATCGGTCTGCTGCTTTTCGCCCCTGCCGGCATCAAGCGTTTCAGCCCCTCTTTGTGGATGAAAAAGGTGGTGTACAAGGCAAAAAAAGCTTTGCACTTGTCAACCAATGGTTGCGGCAGCACCGATTACCGCGCCTGTTCACCAACCATGTTGCCCACCTTTCTCAAAGTGGTCAATCAAGATTTATCTCCCTGCCTGTCGCTGGTAACAGCCCCTACTTTGGTCATTTGCGGCTCGCAGGACGACCAAACTCCTCCGTGGATGGCACGCAAAATCCACCGCAAAATACACGGCAGTAGCCTAACCGTCGTCGACGGCGACCACTTTGCCATGTTTTACCGCCCTCACGCCTTTGCCAAGGCAATCACTCTTTTTTACGATGCCGTATCGCCTTCGGCTCCGTAGTTAACTCCGCTCCTTGCCTAAAACCCCGCTCCGCCGCACCGTAGTAGGCTTTCCTCCGTTATGCCGCCGTGATTTCGGCTCAATGCTTTGCTCTTCGGCTCCGCTCACAAGTTTTGTACAAAGCGTGCTTTACTGCCCCTTTCCAAACTGCAAGTTTTCAAGCGGATTGCGGCAGCGGCTTTTTGTTCCCTTGTCCTTTTCATCCCATCACACCCATTCGGAGGTCAACGATTCATGACTATTTTTCTATGCGCATCAACGGCACTGTGTCTCACCTTCATTTCGCTGGAATGCGTTCGCGTACTGCAAGCCACCTGCTACCTGCCGTGGCGCGGATATTTCAAAGTGCTTTTCACACGGCATTTTCTTTATTTGTGCTTGGCACAGGTCGTTTGCACTGCGCTAAATTTTTTGTGCGATTACAAGTGGTTGCAAACGCTTTTCGTGGCGATTTTTTCCCTGCTCGTCAACTGTTCCGTTGCCAAAACGCCTCTCAAATTCACCAAAAGGGTTTATCGCCTGCTTGTCACCTGTTTTTTGGCGTATTTTGCCGCCTGCATGCTTTTCGGGTTGTGGCAGTGGATTATTCTCGTGCCCTTTTTTACCGTACTCGGCTACTTTCTCACCCTTCCTGTGGAGTGCTTAATAAACCGTCGGTATTTGGTAATGGCAAGTCGCAAGCTTGCCGATTACCCCTTGCAGGTCATCGCCGTCACCGGCAGCTACGGCAAAACCACCACCAAAAACATGCTTTCCCAGCTGCTCACTGGCAGTATCACGCCGCCGGGCAGCTGCAACACGCCGCTGGGCATAGCGGCGTTCATCAACAAAACGGAGCTTTACGGCGTCAAGTATCTGGTTTTAGAGTTCGGCGCTCGCAAGCGTGGTGACGTTCGCAAGCTTTGCTCCCTTTACAAGCCCACCTTCGGCGTGGTCACAGGGGTGTGTCCGCAGCATATGGCAACCTTCAAAACCTTCGGCAACGTCATCGCCGCCAAAAGGGAGCTCGTCGAGTGCCTTCCTCAACGGGGCGTTTGCCTGCTCAACGGCGCCGATAGCATCCTTCCCTCCTTTGCTCAGGCAGGCATTTGCAAAAAAGTGGTGGTCGGCAAGCAGGCGGACGTTCAGGTGGACAGCGTCACTTTGCTGGGTACCCACTTGTCCGTCAAGTGCCGCGGCAACTCCGCCCAAGTCTTTTTGCCGCAGTTTGCCAACTACACGGCAAGTACCTTCAAGCTTTGCTTGGTGGCGTGCAACTGCTTGCACCAACCGTTTAATGAAACCATTGCCAATACCGCCCACGTCACGCAAACGGAGCATCGCATGCAATGCACTTACAACGGCGTTTACCACGTCGTGGACGACAGCTACAACGCAGGCATTTCGGGCGTTACTAATTGCTGCAACACCCTTGCTCGTTTCGATGGTTACAAGGTGGTCATCGCACAGGGCATCACCGAGGGCGGCTCAAGCGGCAACACCCTCAACGAGCAGTGCGGCAAATTGCTGGGGCAAACCTTTTCGCTGTGCATTTTGGTGGGCAAAAATTCACCCAACCTTGCCAAGGGAGTGCGCCAAGTGCAGGGCAAATGCGTTTTTGCGGATAATTTGCACCAAGCCGTGCAAATAGCAAACGCTCATTTGGGCAAAAACGATCTTTTGCTTTTCCAAAACGACCTTCCCGATACCGCCAACGTTTAGGTTTTTTTCTCAAATATTCCAATTCCAAAGGAGCAATTATGAACGTAGCAATCATTTACGGCGGCAAAAGTTCCGAGCACGACGTTTCCGTCATCACCGCCTGCCTTGCCAAGCAGCACTTCAAGGGCAATTTGTACATGGTTTATTTGGATAAGTCCAACCGCTGTCACCTTGTGCCAACGCATTTTTCGCCCGCCATGCACCGCCAAGAGAGCTTTTCTCGGCAGGTCGTCTTTCCGTTCGGCTGTGGACAAATAGGCGTTTCAAGGGGCAACAAACCCCTCAAAAGGGTACCTATCCACCTTGCCGTCAACTGCTGCCACGGTGTCTGCGGCGAAGACGGTTCCGTTGCGGCGCTGTGCCGCTACGCCAATATCCCTCTCGTCGGCTCCGACATCGTCCCCTCGGCTGTGGCAATGGATAAGGTGGTCACCAAGGCAGTTTTGCAGTTAGAGGGGTTTCCCACATTGTCGGGCAAAGCGGTGTATCCTTCCCGGCAAGCCCAAGAGCCGCCCTTCCCCTTCCCCGTCATGGTCAAGCCGGCACTGCTCGGCTCCAGTATAGGCGTCGCCCGATGTAGCAATTCTGACGAGTATCGCAAAGCGCTCACCGTCGCCTTTGCTTACGGCAACAAGGCACTTGTCGAAGTAGCTCTCACCAACTTTACCGAGTACAACTGCGCCGCTGCGGAGTTTGATGGCAAGGTGCACACAAGCAAGGTGGTCAGCCCCCTTTCTGCAAATAATTTGCTCACCTTCAACGACAAATATATTTCGCAGGGCAAATCTTCCCTTCCCAAGCCTGCCTGCACCAAAGTGGCGGAGCAGGTCAAAACGCTCACGGAGCAAATCTATTCTCGACTGGGCTTTGGCGGCGTTATTCGTGTCGATTACCTTGCCGATGCGGACGGCAACCTGTTCGTCAACGAAATCAACTCCGTTCCGGGCAGTCTTTCCTACAATTTGTGGGAAAATCTCACTCCCACACAGTTCGGCGACCTGCTTGCAAGGCAAGCGCTTGTCAGTCACGAGCAAAATTCTCGGCTCATCACCGACTACGCCTCCCAAATTCTCACCCTCGGCAAGAGCAAAAAGTAGTTTGCCGCAAAAAGTAAAGTAATTAAGAGCCAACTAAATCAGTCCAAGCATTGCACCGATAGGCTTATAGTTACGAACTCAACCGTATCGAACCAAAAGCAATCACCGTAAAACAACAAATTCAAAGCAGTCAACCCACAACGGTAGGCATATAGTAACAAAGTAAAAAGCAGCAAGCTCAAAGCAGAAAAATAAAACCGCCCAAAACCAACCAAAGAATGCTCGGAACTCAACTAAAAAAATGCCCAAAAACCAACCAAAATACAAAAAAATTCGGGGAGATGCATTGCAATCTCCCCGAACTTAATTTCGTCAATTTAATTTTATCAATTTGCTTCAACAATTCCGCAACAGAGCTGTTTTCTGCCGTTTTTTCAGCATAAGCAATTTTGCCGCAGCCCTTTCGCACGGCAGCCGCCTTGTTTTTTGCAGTTTTGTCAAATGGGCGTTTTATCTTCTCACGCAAACAATTTCGGCAAGCGTTTCTTGCGCAATAGCCTG
>CAYYTD010000072.1:0-7147 GCA_964474475.1 uncultured Oscillospiraceae bacterium
ATATCTCCATAAATTCCAATTTATCAATGAGTTTATTATACTACAAAAACCATACTTTTTCAATATATCCGCAATTATCTACATAACGTTTGTAAAGAAAAAAGGTCTGATACTTTTCGTATCAAACCTGTGTTTTTAAATGGTGGAGTGGCGATGTTTGCGGTCGTACATTTTTAATGTTGTTTTCTATTGCTTCTGTTGTGTCGTCTATAATTCCTGCAACACCTTTAACGCAAATAAAAAGGAACCGCGATTTCGACCGCGGTTCCTTGTGGTGGAGACAAGGGGAGTCGAACCCCTGACCTCTTGAATGCCATTCAAGCGCTCTACCAACTGAGCTATGCCCCCAAGCCCAATAATAATAGCACACTTTGCGCAAAAAATCAAAGCATTTCAATATCTTTTTTCGTTATATTTTCTTTTCCTTGCCTTTTTCTCGGCAAATTTCCCCCTTTTGTGTAATAAACGGCTGCTTTATCCAACTTTGTCGGGCATCGTTTGTTCTGCCAAAGTTTTATTTTGCCTTTTTTCCATTTTCTTCCAACTCACAAATCCGTACAAGTCGTTAACCAAAAATGCAGCAAAACAAACTATTACCGATGCGTATTCGGTGTTTTCTATCGTTGCCAAAGTCCACAGCAGTAGCAACACAACGTCATTTGCAGCATAAGCTAGTGCAAAGTAGGGGCTACGCCTAAAGGTCAAATATACCGCAACAAAGCTCGTAGTTACGGAAACTGTACTCGGCACAATGTTTGCTGTATCAAAGCAGTCCAGCACAAAGTAAAAAGCAACCGTCACCGCAACGCTCAACGTCCACATCAACGCTTGTTCTTTCGCACTTATTCTGTTCGCCCTCACTTCACACTGGCTTTTGTCAAAGGGGTTTTTCAGCCAGGCAATCAAGCTTATTACCGCCATCGGCAACGTCATGCCAAGGTAGGTTGCCATTTCTCCGTAGTAGTCAAAAGAGTAGGATATAACCCCGTACAATATGCTGAAAACTATCATCAACGCCTGTCCTATCGGGTTGCCCTTTGCATTAAATACAAGCGATGTCGCGCCCACAAGCGACGCCACCAGCGTCAGGTAATTTTCACCGTCAAAAATGCCAAACGATGCCACTATGCACAATACCGACGTTCCCCACAACAGTTTTTCCGCAGTAGTAAAGTAGTTCCAAATTTTTTTCACGAGCGCCCGTCCTTTGCCGCGGGCAAAAAAATAACGCTTGCAAACACGTCTTCAAAGACCTAACGACGTGAAAGCAAACGCTTGTCTACCCGGTGGCAGTAATTGTTATTTCATTAATCGTATTGTAGCAAAATCCGCCGCCTTCGTCAATCGTTTTTCTTTACTCCGTTTGCGCCCCTTTGCCATTTGTTATTTTTATGGCAAAATCCCCTTTTCTGCTTGACTATTTAGAACAGATGTTCTAAAATATATCCACAAACTTTTGCACGGCGGTTAACGCCAGCGGTGGAGTGCTATCAAGCGGACGGAGGTTTTCATGGATATTTTGCATTGCGATCTCAACAATTTCTACGCCTCTGTCGAGCAGGTTCTCGATCCCCGCCTTGCAGGCAAGTTCGTCGCCGTTGCAGGCAATACGGAAACTCGCACGGGCATCGTACTTGCCAAAAACATAGCCGCAAAAAAATGCGGAGTAAAAACGGGCGATGCGTTGTGGCAAGCACGGCTCAAATGTCCGCAAATAATTTTTGTGTCGCCGCACTTCAAGTACTACGAGCATTATTCCGAGCGCGTCAAGCAAATTTACTGTCGCTATACCGATTTGGTCGAGCCTTTCGGCATGGACGAATGCTGGTTAGACGTCACCGCAAGCAAGCTGTTCGGCACGCCGCAGCAAATTGCCGACGAAATACGTAGCAAGGTCAAGCAAGAAACGGGGCTAACGGTGTCCGTCGGCGTGTCTTTCACAAAAACTTTTGCCAAGCTGGGCAGCGATTTAAAAAAGCCCGATGCAACCACCGTCATCACTCGGCAAAACTTCAAGCAAAAGGTGTGGACTTTGCCGGTAGAAGATATGATCAACGTCGGGGGCAAAACGGCAGCCAAGCTCAACCGTATGGGCATTTTAACTTTGGGACAGCTTGCCGAAACCAACCCCGAGTTGCTCCGTCGGTCCTTTGGCGCAGTCGGGCTCAAGTTGCGTGCCGCCGCCCGCGGAGAGGACACCGATCCCGTCGCTCGGTTCGATCAAGAACGCCGCCCCAAAAGTGTCGGGCACGGCATGACTTTGCCGCAAGATTTAACGGACTACTCGCAGGCCGAGCAGGTCATCACCTTGCTTGCCGAAATGGTCACCACACGCCTAAGGGATTACGGCTTGCTTGCCGACACCGTACATCTGTGCCTTCGCATGAGCGACCTGTCTTACGTAGGCAAGCAGTGCAAGGTCAATTACACCTTTTGTTCGCACAACGTCGTCGTTGCGGCGGCAAAGTTGCTTCGCGCCTTGTGGAAGGGCAATGGCGACAAGCCCGTTCGCGCCGTAACCATTCAGCTTTCGGGGCTGGTCCCCGTCAGCGGCAACTTTCAGCAAACCATTTTCGACGACGAAGAAACCAAGCGCCGCAATTTGGAGTTCACCGTGGACAAAATCCGCAAAAAGTACGGCTTCAACGCCATTTGCAAGGGCAGTTTGCTCAACACTCCCTACGTTGCGGACAAGGATTTTTACTTCGACGACACCGTTTTGCCCTTCAAGCGGTAGTGTGGCGGCACGATGGTATGCGATGATAAAATGGTTTGTGGATGGCACGACGGTTTGCAGAGAACGATAGGCTTTTCAACGGGCGCCGCACGGTTAAACCGGCGGACTGCTGAATGGTTTAGCCGAAGGATTGTCGCACGACGAGGTCAATTCTTCCCCGCCGCCGTTACAAGGTAACAAGTTTTTTAATCGCCAACGCACATTTTGCAAATTATCTCAAGTCGCCAACGGGCATTGCGATAATATATTCGGATGCCGCTAAAAAAGTTTCTAAAAAATGGCTGTCATTTCATTGACTTTTTTAGTAGGGTATGTAATAATGTTTAAGCAAAAATTTAACCTGAGATACGGAAAGGGGGCGAAAAAGATGGCAACAATCAAAGTTGGAGACAACGAATCGTTGGATAGTGCTTTGCGTCGTTTCAAGCGTCGTTGCGCCCGTGACGGTATCATTGGCGACCTTCGCAAAAAAGAGCAATACGAAAAGCCTAGCGTAAGACGCAAAAAGAAGGCTGAAGCTGCTCGCAAACGTAGCAAGATGTAATTTAGCTAAATTCACCAAAAACTGCTTACCGCAAATTCTGCGGTAGGCAGTTTGTATTTTACGGAGATTTTTCGACGATTTTTGGCAAAATACGTGCAAAAATGCGGTGCTTTTGCGCTGCACGAGAAGGCATTTTTGCACCACAAGGAGGAAACAAAGGTATGTCAACTTTCAAGCAATACGCCAAAAGTGCCAAAACAAGGCTCAAAAGCGGCTTTTGGGAAAAGGCTCGTCAAGATTTGGACAAAGAAAAGGAGGTTGCCGCCACACTGGGCATCGATAGCCGCAAGGTAGTGGAAGAGCAGCGCCGCAAACTGGAAAAGCAAATTTACGATTATGACGGTTACTGTCGCGAGCAAGAGTTTTACCGCAAGGTAGAAGAAATTTTGCAAAGCGACCAAGTGGTGTCCAATCCCATCATGCGCCTTGCCGACCAAGATTACATGGCAACGCTCACACCCTCCCAACGGCAGGCATATTTGGCAAAAGTTGCGGCAAATTACCAACAAGCGGTCGATCGCTACCGCAGTTTGCACGGCAATTAGTTTGGGTGTGGTTTAGGCAAATTTTTTATCACGTTATTTATACTGCTTGAATTTTCTTTCAAGTGGTGGTATAATGTGGCAAAATATTTTTTCGGAGTCGTTATGCCGCAAATCACCGACATGCAAATACACCAAAAGGACAAAACGCGCGCCAACGTATACTTGGACGGCGAGTTTGCCTTTGCGTTAGAAATGGTCACCGTCATGCGGTTAGGGCTCAAAATAGGCGCCGAAGTCTCCGCCGAAGTGCTTGCCGAAGCGGTTTTCGATACGGAAAAATCCGTCGCTTTCGGCAAAGCGGTCGATTACCTTGCACGCGGCATGAAAACCGTCAAGCAAACTACCGATTACCTTCAAGGCAAGGGCTATTCGCCGCAGGTGGTAGAGTACGTCATCGACAAACTGCTTTCTTACGGGTATCTCAACGACGAAGCTTACGCCAAGGCGTATTCTTTGCAAAATTCGGGCAGCAAGGGTAGTCGCCGCATTTCGCAAGAACTCATGCAAAGGGGCGTAGGTAAAGATTTGGCTCAAGAGTCAAGCATGCAGGAAAAGGACTTCAGCTTGCAAAAGGCCACCCTACTGGCAGGCAAGTATATGCGCGGCAAGGTTGCGGACGTCAAGAACTGCCAGCGCTTGCAGCGTTATTTGCTTTCGCGCGGATACGATTATGACGTAACTTCAAGCGTAGTCAGGTCCTATCGGCAGCAAAACGAGGTTTACGACGGTTCGTCGGAGGACTATGACTACTAAAACGCAAGCAATACAGGCGTGTTTGCAGTTCGGCTCCGTGCACGAAGACTACCCATTCGACACCAACTGGGCGGCAATTCGCCACAACGATAATAACAAGGTTTTCGCCTTCGTCTACAACCACGCAGATAGGGTTTGCATCAACTTAAAGGCAATTCCGCCTTTGGTTACGGCGTGGCAAAGGCAGTATTCTGCCGTTTTGCCAGCGTACCACATGAACAAACGGCATTGGATAACTGTCTTGCTGGACGGTTCTCTGTCGGACGAAGTCATTCTTTCGTTAATTGCCGATAGCTACACATTAACCAAGTAGGCAACGGTTAACCGCCAAGTTTAACGGCCATTTTGTAATTTTATCGTTATTTTGCAATTTTTCAGGGAGGTAAAGTTTATGCAATTCGTCACGTTGTCCAACGGTGTCAAAATGCCTATTATAGGTTATGGAGTTTACCAAGTAGGCAAAAACGAGTGCGAGCAATGCGTGCTGGACGCTCTTTCCGTCGGCTATCGCCACATCGATACGGCTCAAAGTTACTTCAACGAAGAACAGGTAGGCAACGCCGTGGCAAAGTCGGGCATCAACCGCCAAGAAATTTTCATCACCACCAAGGTGTGGATCGAGCATTACGGCTACGAGCAAACAAAGCAGTCCGTTGCCGAGTCCATGCGCAAACTTAAAACGGACTATATCGATTTGGTCCTTCTTCACCAACCCTTTTCGGACGTTTACGGCGCTTGGCACGCTTTGGAAGATTTGTACCGCCAAGGAGTGGTGCGCGCAATAGGCGTGTCCAATTTCTATCCCGATAGGCTTGTAGATATTTGTAGCTTTGCCGAAATCAAACCCATGGTCAATCAGGTAGAAACCCATCCTCACAATCAGCAAATCGAGGCAGGCAAGTGGATGCACAAGTACGGCGTGCAGCACGAGGCATGGGCGTCCTTCGGCGAGGGGCGCAACGGCTTGTTCACTGAGCCCACTTTGGTGCAAATAGGTAGCAAGTACGGCAAAACGGCGGCACAAGTAATGCTCCGTTGGGCAATTCAGCGTAATATCGTCGTTCTTCCCAAGTCCGTCCACAAGGACAGGATGGAGCAAAACTTCAACGTGTTCGATTTTTCACTTACCGATGCCGACATGGCACAAATCGCCACGCTTGATCGCAACCAAAGTTCCTTCTTCCCTCACACCGATCCCGGCATGGTCGAGTGGTTCGCACGCATGGTCGAAGAGCGCAAGCACAATGACGATCACCAACGCGAAAAGAAAAACTGGTAATTTTCGGCATACCAAAGCTTGTAATTTTGTGGCACAAGCCGATAATTTTGTAGTACAAAAACTGTAATCTTACAGTACAAAGAACTGTAATTTCACAGCATATATTAAATAAAAAACCCGCCAAACGCTTTCGTTTGGCGGTTTTTCGTTGCAATTATTCTCGTTCACAGTGCAGTTTCGTGCCGCATTCCCTGTTTTCAAAGGGTTTTGCTTTTTCTTGCATGGGGATGGGGCCTAAAAGTCATTATTCGGCAGCCGTCACGTTTGCCGCAATAGCTTCGGCAATAGCAGCGCGAATTTCATTCTTTTCCATGTTGTACGCCTGCTTTATGGATTGAAAAACGGCTTCGGCTTTGCTGCTACCGTGGCTTTTCACAATGGTTTTGTTTGCTCCAAGTAGCACGGCTCCGCCGTAATTGTTGTAGTCCATCAAGTCTTTAATTTCGTACACTTTGCTTTTCAGCAAAAGCGCACCTATTTTTGTTTTAAGGTTAGCCATAAAGGCTTTTTTCACCATTTTCAGCATTTCAAGGCAGGCGCCCTCCGTCGATTTCAACAGTACGTTTCCGCTAAAACCGTCGGCAACAACCACGTCCGTTTGTCCACTCAAAAAGTCCCTTGCTTCCAAGTTGCCCACAAAGTTTATGCCTTTGGTTTGCGCCAAAAGGGGATAGGTATCTTTGCGCACTTGGTCACCCTTTTCCTCTTCCACGCCAATGTTCAACAGCGAAACTCTCGGGTTTTCAATTCCGTAAGCCTTTTGCAAAAACAGGCTGCCCATTATGCCAAATTGTTGAAGGTGTTGTGGCGTGCAGTCTACGTTTGCGCCGCTGTCGCACAGGGCAACAATGCCACCTGCCACGTTGGGCAAAATGGGGCAAAACGCAGGGCGTTTCACGCCTTTAATGCGACCGATTTTCAGCACTGCGCCGGCAAGTAACGCACCGGTAGAGCCAAGGCTCACCATGCCCTTTGCTTCTTCGTCCGTTTTCAGCAATTCAAAGCTTTTCGCCATGGAACTGTCTTTCTTCGTCTTGATGGCTTCGGTAGGTTTGTCGTTGCAGGTAATCACGTCGGGGGCGTGCACAATTTCAAGACGGCTGCCGTCGTATTTTTTTCCTTCCAGCAAGCTGCCCAGCGTTTTCTCGTCCCCCACAAGGACTACTTTCAAGTCGGCTATGTTTTCCAATGCTTTAAGCGTTCCGTCCACGTTTACTTGCGGACTGTTATCTCCGCCAAAAGCATCTACTATAATTTTAATCATTTTTTACCTCTTTTTGAGTTTAAGT
>CAYYTD010000073.1:0-7133 GCA_964474475.1 uncultured Oscillospiraceae bacterium
GATAGGCTCACGGCGCAAGTCAAGGCAGATTTCGACCGTCAGCGCGACGAAGTCAAGGCGTATTACAGCACGCTCACTGCGGAGCTCAACCGCCGCCAAGCAGCAATTCTTGCTTATTACCAAAACGCATCGGACGACCTGTCCAAGGCAAAGCAAGCCAAGGTAGAGTCAAACTTTTTCGAGCTGGTCAAGCAGCGCAAAAAGAACTACGACGATGTACAAAAGTACAATTCGCAGGTGGACGAAAAGGAAGCGCGCTACCAAGTAAGCTGCCAAAAGGCTATCAACGCCGCCAAAGAGCAGGAGTACGCTCGCGGTTTGGAGGCATCTCGCCTTTACGCATCCATGGGCGAAACGGCAGTTCAAGAGCAAATTCTCACGGAAAAATACCATTATTCGCGTATGTTTTTCACAGGATGGAGCAAAGCCGACGCCCTTGCCGCAGTCCAGTCCGATTCCTTCATGCGTTCCCAGCTGGGCAGCTACTATTCTTCCCTAATCGAGTGGTTCAACACTTTGTCCTAACGCCTTCAAGTCACTCCTTGTCCCAACTGGCTCAAAAGGCTTATTATCCCAACGCCTTTGCGGCGCTTGCTTGAAATATTCAGACGGCGACATTTGCGTTTTCCTGCCACCCAACGCCGTTTTTGGCTGTTTATTAACCCTTTCGCGCCGCCTTTGTCGTTTTTTGTTCTACCAACGCCGCCATTGTAGATTTTTGTTTTAGCCGTCCAAATTGCTTTTTGCTGATTTTTGCCGATGTTCTCCGCCTTGTGCGGCTTTTCTTTGCCCCGTCCAACGCGCCGCCTTTGCTAATGCGCCTTGCCCGTTCCAACCCTGTCAAATCACTTGAAATATTTCTCACTATGTTGTATAATACAATATCTACTTATTTTATAAGGGGGATATCGTCGTGAGAACGCAAAGCAAATCCGTTGCTTCCTATATTTTCCGCAATTTGTGGCAGCTCATCATTTTGGCGTTGCCTTTGGCGGTGCTTATGGGCGCATTTTTCGGGTTCGATAGTATCGGCACCTTTTTCTCTCGCACCTTCAGCGGAGATATGTCGCAGGATAATTACTTGCAACAAATCATGCAAACCTTTTTGGTGGTGCGCTTTGCAGATAGTTGGCTGGGCAACCTAATCACCACCGTGGTGTTCGTTTTCGTCAATAGTATGTTGGTGGTTAAAATTGCCCGTCACATGCGCGTTGGCGAAATGCACGTTTTTCCGCTCAAAGAAACGCTCAAGCTTTTCCCCGCCATGTTCCTTTACGCCGCCACATTTTTCTTGGCAATTCAGCTGGTGCAGTTGGTGGTGCTGGGGCTTGTTGCCATGCTCGACTTCACCGGTAACGTGTCCGTGCTGGTCAGCATGTTCATCGTGCTCACATTCATTACGGAAGTTGTCATGCAGTACTTGTTCGTAAGGCTCATTCCCACCTTCCCGCTTGCTTATAGCGACGACTACAGCTTCTTCCGTGCCATGTCCTATTCCCTTCACGTTTCCCAAAACAACAACGCCAACTCTCTGTTGTACGCCCTGTTGTATTCGCTTGCCAAGGTGGGCTTGGCTGTCGCTTGCATATTCATTAGCAGTCAGGTGCTTCACGTGGTGCTGTATTCGGTGTTTTACTTGTTCGTCATTTGTGTGCTGCCTGTTTGGGCATTCAAAATGTACTACGACGGTTCGGGCAACGAGCGTCGCGATCTGGCCGATTTAATGTTTTAAGTGGAGGTGCAAGGGTAAATGCTATTAGGAAAATCACTCAGCATAGCCGCTTCCAACTGGAAGGTAATGCTCAAGTCCCTCGTTTGTCAAATCATCATCGTCGCGCTCACCTTTTCGCTGGGCTACTTCCTTTTCGGAGAGGTTGCCAAGCAGCTTGCGCAGATATATTTGCAAAACAACGTTGGCGATTTCATTTCGTCTACTATCACGTCGCTGTCGGACGGTACCTTCGATTCCACCTCCTTTGCCGCCCAGCTCACGGGCATGCTGGCAAACTTGCGTGACGAAATTTCCTTGCTGGAAAACCGCTGGAACAGTGTCGAATTGTCCTACATTCTCTTTTTCGTGGTGTTCGTGTTCTATCGCGTGCTGCTTTCGCTTACGGACGTCACCGTCGGCTGTCAGGTAAGCGAATTCATGACTTCCAACGCCTATCGCCCCTTCACTTGGTACTTCGTCAAGAAGCAGGGAGAAATGTGGATTTTCGCTCTTTTGCAAGTAGCAGTGGCTTTGCCGCTGGATTTGCTCGTCATTTTTGGTTGTATGGGCTTTTATCTCACCTATTTGGTAGCGTTTGCATCCTGGACGATCATCCCCGCCATCATCATTGCCGCATTGCTCTTTGCCGCTCGCTTCACTTTTACGTCGCTAACTTTGCCGTCGGTGGTGCTGCGAGATTCTTCCACAAGCGTAGCCAAAGCCTTTTCCAAGGGGCTTGCTCTGTCGGTAGAAAGATTTTTCAAGGTATTTTTCAAGAACCTTTTGGCAATATCGATAATACTCGTTTTGGCAATAGTTGGTACCACCTTCATCACCAACCCCGTTTGGACGGCGGTGGTAAGCGTTTTGCCCAGCTTGCTCATCTTCTTCATTCTCAAGTGCGTGGGCTTTGTAGAGTACTTCGAGGCAAGCAACCAACCCTACTTCCACAAGTACGTCGATGTTTACGGCAGCGAACGCGCCTCCGAGCATATTTAATGTTGCTCCGCAGTCGTTTTCGCTCCAAGCTTTTTGCACGCAGGGCATTTTTTCTGCCGAAGTCGCAAGTTTTTATCGCGGAGCATATTTAAGATGGTGTAATATTTATTGCCTTTTCGGCGTATAAATTAAGGTTGTCAAGGCTAAATAATATTCACACCAAGCTTCAACCTTGCTTCGTACGCCGCACAAAAGGGCACAGAGCGCAAGTCAAGCGTGGCAAATTGATTTTTCAGCGTATAAAATAAGTAACACAACTCAACAAATTTAGGAGATTTTATGAAAAAAAACAAAAATCGGCAAGATTCGAGCGCATTGAACACTCAATCTTCCGCAACGTTGCAACCGGGCAGTATGGCTACCGCAACGCCACTGAAGCGTGCAGGCAGCAAAGCTCCAAGCAACCGCAAGGGCAAGGGGGTTAGTGCCAACGCCAAGTCGGCAAGCGGCGCATCTCGGCCCGATAACAACGGCAATTTTGGCAGCCGCCAAGGTAACCGCAAGGGGGGCAAATCAACTGCCGCACCGCAGGATACTTCTCGCACGGCAGCCAAACAACCTTCAACCAAGCAAAAGGGCAACGGGGCAAAGCGCAACGCCAAGTCGGGTAAGCAACTTCCTCCGTCGGCAAATAATGCGCAAGGCACGCAGCAAAAGGCAACGCCTGTCAAGCCCCTGTCCGTCACGCAAGAAACCCTTCGCCACAGCCGTCCCAAGGGCAAGCTCAAAGTTATGTTTTTAGGCGGCGTGGGAGAAATCGGCAAAAATATGACCTTGTTCGAGTACGGCGACAGCATCGTCGTCATCGACGTAGGCTTGTCCTTCCCCGGTTCGGATATGCCGGGCGTAGACGTAGTTATTCCCGATTGTTCTTACCTGTTTGCCCATCAAGACAAGCTCAAGGGCATTCTCATCACCCACGGTCACGAAGACCACATCGGCGGCGTGGCATTTTTGGTGGAAAAACTCAACCGCAAGGTAGAAATTTACGGCACCAAACTCACACTTGCACTGGTGGAGAACAAGCTTATCGAGCACGACGTGCAAGACAAGGTCAACTTCGTCCCCGTGCAGGATAAAAGCGTCGTGTCCCTTGGCGATTTTTCCGCCGAGTTCGTCCACGTTTCCCACTCTGTTGCAGGTTCGGCAGCCATTTGTCTGCGCACACCGGTAGGCAGCGTGTTCCACACGGGCGATTTCAAAATAGACTACACACCTCTCGGCAACGAAATTATGAACCTAAACCGCATTGCGGAAATAGGCAAAGAGGGGGTTTTGCTCCTCATGAGCGAATCCACCAACGTCGAAAAGCCCGGCTACACCATGAGCGAATCGGTGGTGCGCGAAACCATCAACAAGGTTTTCCAAGACGCCAAGGGGCGCCGCATCATCATTGCCACATTTGCATCCAATGTAGATAGGCTCAGCATGATTATGGACCTTGCCAAATTGTACCGCCGCAAAGTTGCAGTGTCAGGCAAAAGTATGATCAAGTACATCGAAACTGCCGTGCGCGTCGGTCAAATCAAGGCGGACGAAAGCATGTTTGTGGATATCGACCACGCAGGCGACATCGAAGACGGCAAGCTGGTCATTTTGTCCACGGGCAGTCAGGGCGAGCCCATGAGCGCCCTCACCCGCATGGCAAGCGGCGAATTCAACAAGGTCAAGATAGGCAGCAACGATACCATCGTCATTTCCGCCACCCCCATTCAGGGCAACGAAAAGGACGTTTACAACGTCATCAACAATTTGTACCGTCTGGGCGCAGTGGTAGTGTATTCGGCTTTGCAGTCGGTGCACGTATCGGGGCATGCCTGCCAAGAAGAGCTCAAACTGGTTTACACGCTCATCAAACCCAAGTACTTCATTCCCGTGCACGGAGAGTATCGCCACCTCAAGCAGCACGAAATGCTCGTCGAAAAGCTCGGCCACAAGCCCTCCAACGTCATCATTCCGGAAGTGGGCGACTGTGTAGAAGTGGACAATTCCACCTTCAAGGTAATAGGGCAGGTAGAGAGCGGCAACGTAATGGTAGACGGTCTTGGCGTGGGCGACGTAGGCAACATCGTGCTCAAAGATAGGCTTTCCCTTGCCGAAGACGGCATTTTGGTGTGCGTCGTAGGTATCGATCGCCGACAGGGCAAGGTCGTTTCGGGGCCGGAAGTGGTCAGTCGCGGCTGTTTCTTTGCAGGAGAAGGCTCCACCGAAAACCCGTCGGAAGAGCTCAAACGCATGCTCGTTGCTGAGCTTTCCGCTCAAGGCGTGGCAAGCGGGTCCATTTCCGCAATCAAAACAAGCATTCAACGGCTCGTGCGTAGGTACTTCCGGCAAAAGTTCAAGCGCAACCCCGTCGTCATGCCCATCATTTTGGAAGTTTAATCGCATTTTGTGCAGCCAACTTTGTCGCAAAAGTTCACGGCATTGATCCAAGCATTAGCGGAGTTGCTCCATGCGTTCGCACCTTTGCGATGTCAAGCTTTCAACTTAAAAAGAAATAACTGCTGCCCGATTTGACTCTGCAAACGAACTTTTGCAGGCAAGTTTTTCGGCAGCTCAATAGGTTTTTCAGCGCATTTTCTCGGCGGTTTTCCGCCACATTTACTTTAGTTTTATGGAACTGTCACAACTCCAAGCGTTCGCACGCAAAAATTACATTCCGGTAGTGTTAGACGAAGCCAAGCAGCTGCTTTTCCAAACGGTAAGCAGTTGCAACCCCACGCGCATTTTAGAAATCGGCACGGCAATAGGGTACAGCGGCATCGTCATGCTTTCGGCGTGCAACGCCACACTCAACACAATCGAAATGGACGAAGACAGTGCCAACATGGCAAGGCAAAATTTTGCCGAAGCAGGCGTGGCGGACAGGGTAAATTTGTTCGTCGGCGATGCTCGGCAAATCGTCCCCATGCTCACAGGTCAGTACGATTTTATTTTTATGGACGGCCCCAAGGGGCAGTATCCTCACTTTTTCCCTTATTTGGTCCCTTTACTCACCGTTGGCGGCACTTTGATGTGCGACAACGTCCTTTACAAGGGGCTGGTGGAGCACGTGCCGGAGGACAAACGACACAAGCACATCACCGTTGCACGCAACATGCACGCCTTTTTGGACGACCTGCTTGCCGACGACCGCTTTTCAACCACCCTTCACCGCGTGGGCGACGGCGTCACTGTGTCAGTCAAAAAATATTAACGTCAACCGCCGCCAAATTGTTCATTGTGAACTCCAACCGCCGCATTGAATGTATTAACGGCCACCAACCGCCGCCACAACGGTGCAATGCGAACTCCAACTGCCGTTCTGAACTGCGAGCGAAGCAGGCACCAACCGCCACCAGAACGGTGCAATGCGAACTCTAACCGCCGTCCTGAACTGCGAAACAGGCTTTAACCGCCGTGCGGAACCTGTCAAAAACACACTTGCCACCGCTCACGTTAATGCACTTGCGGCAAAGTCTTTGGTATTTTCCCCGTTATTGTCGGCTATCAGTTTTAATTAGGCGGATCCCGTTTCAGCTATCACAATGATGCAAGCGGTGCAGTGGGCGGCTCAATTTATTTTTCGGCGGCTTGCTCCTGTCAAAAGGGCACCCCTAACAAGGCGCAATTTCCACTTCGCACCTTTTTGCAGCACTTTTATAACAAACTATAACAATTTTTTCGTAAAACGTTAGCTAATATGTCACACATAGTATCACAACAAATTCAATTAGCGGCTCGTCAGGCAGAACTTCTTGCGCCTGCGGGCAACATGGAAAAGCTCAAAACCGCCTTTCACTTCGGTGCAGATGCGGTGTATCTTGCAGGCAAAAACTACGGTTTGCGTGCCTTTGCGGATAACTTTACAGATGACGAAATAGCCCAAGCGGCGGCGTACGCCCATTCTCTGGGCAAAAAAGTCTACGTCACCCTCAACATTTTCGCCAAAAATTCCGATTTCGATCACCTTGCCGATTACCTTGCCGTACTGGAGCGTGCCCAAGTGGATGCTCTTCTCATCTCCGATGTCGGCATGTTCGATTTTGTCCGTAGCAACAGCAATTTGCCCATTCACATTTCCACGCAGGCAAATACCACCAACGGCAACGCCGTCCGCTTTTGGTCCAATCTCGGCGCGCAAAGGGTGGTGCTTGCTCGTGAAGTTCCTCTCGATGAAGTGGCTCAAATTCACCGTCAAAACCCCAATGTAGAATTAGAAACCTTCGTGCACGGCGCCATGTGCATCAGTTACAGCGGCCGTTGCCTTCTTTCAAGCTATCTAACGGGTAGGGACAGTAACCGCGGCGAATGCGTTCAGTCCTGCCGCTGGTGTTGGACCGTCAAGGAAGTAGGCAGGCAAGACGATCTTCCAGTACTGGAAGACGAGCGCGGCACTTACATTTTTAACAGTAAGGATATGAACATGCTTTCCCACCTGCCG
>CAYYTD010000074.1:0-7071 GCA_964474475.1 uncultured Oscillospiraceae bacterium
TCAACTATTTCGCCTTTATAGAGTTTGAAATCAAAAGAATAAAATTTTATAAATGCACTTTTTGCACATTTCAATTTATCTGCATGATTTAATCTAAAATAAGCAATTACATAACACTCATCAGGTATAATTTGCGCCAATAGATCATCTTTTTTAACAACATCTCCTTCGCTCAAAGTAATATTTTTTATTTTTCCGCCGTATTGTAAATCGAAGTATAATTTTCGGGGGCAAGTATGGCAGAATTGCAGTTTCAAAATTCGTCGTTCGTCAGCAAAAAATTCATTACCAAAACGCAAACCACGCAAACCATTCGTCTTTCCGCCAAAAACGACGTCGTCAACGTGTTGTCTGTCGGTGTCGACAGCGCAATCAACTCTTACGATTGCACCGTGGGCGAAGTGTCCTTCTATGGCAAAATAAACGTTCGTTTTCTTTATTACGACGGCACGAGCGCAGTCGGTTCTGGTTACAACGCCGATTTCACATCTTCGGTACAAAGCGAGCAAATCGATTGCAACAGTCGGCTGGTTTTCAACGTCACCACGTTAGACGTTCAAACGGAAACCAACGCCAACACGGCAACCATCACTGTCTTGTCCGAGATTTCCGTCTACGCTTACACCACGCAAGATGTCAATTACTTAAGCGGTGGTGAGGGGGCATATTTGCTAACGGAAACTCTTCCTGCACTTAGCATGGCGGACGTGGTCAATTTGCCCTTGTCCGTCAGCGAAGAATTGCAAACAACGTCAACCATTTCCACGGTATTGCTTGCGGAAAGCTCCGTGTGCCTTAGCGACTACGACTGGCAAGAGGGCGTTCTCACCGTCAACGGTAACGCCGTTTTGCGGTTAACTTATCTTTCGGACGGTAATCTCGTCACGGACGATTTACCTTTCGCCTTTCAACGAGAGGTAGATGCAGGAGTCATTTTGCCTAATAGCCAACTGTACGTCTATCCAACGGTGCGGTCGGTAAAAGTAAGGCTAAGCATAGCCGACGACCTGCCCAACACCGTTTTTTCGGCGGATATCGCCGTCAATTTGCGTGTAGAGTCCTTCAAGACGGAAGATTTTACTGCCGTCACCGATGCTTACGGCAAGTATTGTGATTTTGTATTTCACAAAAAGTCGGTGCAAACCACCTTGCCGCAGGGCGTGTTAACGGCTTCCGATTCCGTCGAGTTCCAACTGCCGGCAGGCGTTATGCCGTCGGCTGTGGTCAACGCTTACGCCGTCGCAACGGATTGTTCTTTCGTAGGCGAGCAAGCCGTCGTCAGCGGTTACGTGGCAGCAACGCTGCTTTCTACGCAGGACGGCACCGTAACTTCGTCACCCGTCGAAATTCCTTTCACCTCTCGTTTGGAAGTGGATTTCCCCACGGACGGTTGCACGGCACAAGTCAACGCCACTTTGTGCAACGTAGCGATAGGTAGTGATGCGCAGGGGAGCAAGCTAACGGCAACTTATCGTTTGGACGTTTTGGCATCCAATACGGCAACTTACGATTTAATCGTTCAGGCGGAAGAGGTCCCGTTCGACAAATCTACGCAGCCTGCCGTGGAAGTTTGCCTGGCAAAGAAGGGCGAAACGCTGTGGCAACTGGCTAAAAATTTGCACATGTCGCAAGAAGAACTCGTCGCAGTTAATCCGGAAGTTACTTCGCCGCTCGAACGGGATGCAAGAATTGTCGTGTTCAACAAGCTGTAAGGTTAGGTCAAAGTAGTTTGGCACGCAAAGGCTTTCCGCAAGGCGAGCGTAGTGGAAGGCGCAAGCAAAGTGCCGTGGCAATGGCAAAATACGCAAAATCCTTCGTCGGTTTTGCGTTTTTTTGTCATTTGAAGGGCCAATGTTTAACAAAAGTCAAAAAACAGTTGAATATTAGCGTATTTTCGTTTATAATAGTAAGGTTATGAAATGCAACACGGAATGGAAAGATTATCAAATAATTGCCACTGGTGACGGCGAAAAGCTCGAGCGGTGGAAGGACGTAGTACTTCTTCGTCCCGATCCGCAGGTCATTTGGCACGCGCAAAAGCCTCTTTCATCCATTGTCAAACCGTCGGCACGATACGTAAGGTCATCCACGGGCGGCGGCCATTGGGAGTACAACCAAACCCTGCCGGAAAGTTGGCTGGTTTCTTGGCGCAATCTCACCTTTTCCGTCAAGCCTATGGGCTTCAAGCACACGGGGCTTTTTCCTGAACAGGCGGCAAACTGGGCGACGATGATTGATCTCATCGGCAACGCAGGCAGGCCCATTAGCGTGCTTAATTTGTTCGCTTACACGGGCGGCGCAACTGTGGCGTGCTTGTCAGCAGGCGCATCGGTGTGCCACGTTGATGCGGCAAAAAACATGGTCGAGCGCTGTCGCGAAAACGTTGCATTGTCTGGGCTTAGCGACAGGCCCGTTCGTCACATAGTGGACGATTGCCGCAAGTTCGTCAAGCGGGAGATCAACCGCGGAAGAAAGTACGATGCCATCATCATGGACCCTCCCAGTTACGGTAGGGGCGCAGGCGGCGAAGTTTGGAAGATAGAGCAAGATATTTGCGATTTCGTCGATTTGTGTTCGCAAGTTTTGTCGGACGATCCTTTGTTCGTGCTCATCAATTCCTATACAACGGGTTTGCAACCGGCAGTATTGTCCAACATACTTATACGCAGCATTCACAAGCCGGGGCAAGTCACTGCTTACGAAGTTTGTTTGCCCACCGACGAAGGCATCGTTTTGCCGTGTGGCGCAAGCGGCTTGTTCGTCGGCAAAACCACAAGATAAATCTCGGAGGGAGAAAGTAATGTCAAGAACTTTCACAATGGACGACGTTGCAATATTGCACGAAGACAATAGCGTTTTGGTTGTCGTCAAACCGCAAAACATACCCAGTCAGGCCGATTCCAGTGGCGACTTGGATCTGCTCACCTTGCTCAAACAGTACCTCAAGGACAAGTACGACAAGCCGGGCAACGTGTATTTGGGCTTGGTTCATCGGTTGGATAGACCCACCGGCGGCGTAATGGTGTTTGCCAAAAACAGCAAGTCGGCCGAAAGATTAAGCAAGCAAATAGTGGAAGGGGAAATGAGCAAGCAGTACCTTGCCACTGTCGTAGGCAGGCCCAAGGAGCGCAAAGCGCACCTCGTTCACTATCTCAAAAAGAACTCTCTCACCAACAACGTTTACGTTGCAACCTTTGGCGACCACAACGCCAAGCGCGCCGAGTTGGATTACGAAGTTGTCGAGTCTGCTCCGCAGGATGTGGTTTCTCTCGTCAAAGTTCAGCTGGGCACTGGGCGCAGTCACCAAATAAGGGTGCAAATGCAAGCAATAGGCACACCGGTATTCGGCGACGTCCGTTACGGCGGTGACACTCTCATGAAGGGCGCCAACCTTGCCCTGTGGGCGTACAAATTAGAGTTTAACCATCCTGTCACCAAGGAAAGAATGGTGTTTGTGGCTTACCCACCGACCATTCAACCGTGGGTTAATTTCAACGTGGCTAAGCACGTCGAAAACTTCTCCGACAGTGACGACAACGCCGACGGAGTGGCTTTGTACACCAATCCTTATTCGTCAAGCACACTCGATTAGCTCTTTCCGCTGCCGATTTTCACCGTTGGTTAAGCAACGGTGGGGCATGCGGAGATTTAATTATTAAATAGGTCAAAGCCGCTCTGCGGTCAGGCACTTTATGGTTTCATTTGCCAAAATTTGTTCAAGTTTTCGGCAAAAATACGTTTACCGTTCACCGTCGGTTGTAACTAGAGCAAAGTTTTCCGTCGGCAACGAGGATATCAATGAAAAAAGTATCGGTATTACAAGTCAAGGCAGATTGCGGCGCATCCAAGTCGGGCGCAAAACTCGGTTCGGATAGCATCGTCAACGTCGGGCTTATTCAGCAATTGCAAAACGCCGGTTATTCGGTAATGCAACAAGAGGTAACGCAAGGCGATGGCAACTTCATCAGCCTCCCCAACTTAAAAAATTGCAGCGAAGTTTCTCGCGTCAACGAACTGGTCTATTTGCAAACGATTCGATCCATCGAACAAGGGTATTTCCCTCTCACTCTCGGCGGAGATCACAGCATTGCTGCCGGTTCCGTTGCGGCGGTATCCGCCGTTCACAAAAATATCGGCGTAATTTGGATCGACGCCCACGGCGATTGGAACAACGAGCATAGCACGGAGTCGGGCAATATGCACGGCATGTCCTTTTCTGCGGCGTGCGGTCACGGTCCCGATTGCATGGCTAATTTCGACGAACGCTTTCAACCAGTTTCCCCCACCAAAGGCGTACTCATCGGCGCGCGCGATCTCGATCGTGAAGAAAAGGTTCGCATCCACGATGCAGGCATAACGGTCATCACGCCCAAGCAAGTCAACGATTTAGGCACCCAAAACGCCGCCATGCAGGCATTGCAGGTTGCCACACAAGGCACCGTCGGTTTTCATCTCAGTTTCGATGTCGACTGCATTTCGCCCAACGAAGCTCCCGGCACGGGAACCATTGCCGAAGGGGGGCTCACTGCGGAACAAGCCTTGCAAATCGTCAACCTTCTTGCATCTTCGGGCAAAATGCTTTCAATGGACGTTGTCGAAGTTAATCCTTTGCTGGACGATCCCGACGATAAAACTTCCAAAATTGCAGTCAAAGTGGCGGTGCAGGCACTAACTGCTCGCTTGCGTTAATTGCACTATAAGTTTTTGATTTCTCCCGATTACAGCCTTTATAGGGATATGCCGAAAGCGGTGCAATTATTCAACGTATTTAGAAGTCGTTGGTGCGGCGCATATTGGCAAAGCCAAGGCATATTTAATTGAAAAAAGCACTTGCATTTGCAAGTGCTTTTTTCTGGTGCTGGTGAAGGGAATCGTCCCGCAGCGTAAGCAAGGGTAAGCGAAGCCAAGCGGAGCGCTACGTCATTTCGACCGTTGCCCGTCAGTCTTACTTTAAGGCGGTGAAGCTAATAGAAGCAAAAGAAAAGGAACAACCTATTTGTTGTTCCTTTTGTTTGCGACCTTAAAGCAAGCCGCCGCTTGGTGCTGGTGAAGGGAATCGAACCCCCGACCTACTGATTACGAATCAGTTGCTCTACCGACTGAGCCACACCAGCACGTTTTCTTCAATTTTGTCGTTTTGCGGCAACTATCCGCCAACGAACCTTTAGCAGTATATCAAACAATCGTAAATATGTCAAAGGTATTATCAAAATTTGTTGATATTTTTTATTTTTCTTCCCAGACCACTTTCTTTTTCGCTTTTTGCAATCGATCTTGTTCAAGCCAAAAGTAGTTTTTCAAGCAAAAATGGTGGTGCAACGTGACTCAAATCGGCCCTTTTCTTTCACTTCATAAATTTTCGTTATGTTTAACGCCAATTTTTGGGCTCCAAAGGAAGGTAATTTACACGTTTTTAACAAAATTGTGCACGCTTTTAACTTGTTTTTACCAATAGCGAATTCAAACATAAATAGTTTTTTATTGCAGTTTGGTCTTGACAGCTACAAGGGGGGGGGTGATATAATCAATGGTGTTGAAAAAGTACCCCAACACGGTTTTTGATAAGTAATTATCAAACCACAAGTATCGATATGGTATCGGAGGTTTTTGTATTATGCCAATCGTAACCACAAAAGAAATGTTTGCGGATGCCTACAAAAGAGGCTATGCCGTAGGCGCGTTCAACGTAGATAACGTCGACACCATGCAGGGCGTTTTGGCGGCAGCCGTTGCCGAGCGTTCACCCGTCATCATTGCCGTAACGGAAAAGGCTCGTGCTTACATGCATCCGGCGTATATTCGTCAGGCAATCAAGGCTGCGGCAGAAGAGTGCGACGTTCCCATCGCCCTTCATTTAGATCACGGCAAGAGTTTCGAAATTTGCAAGGCGTGTGTCGACGACGGTTTCACTTCCGTCATGATAGATGCATCTTCGTTAGAGTTCGAGCAGAATATTGAGCTTACCCGCAAAGTGGTGGAATACGCTCACGCCAGAGGTGTAGTAGTCGAAAGCGAACTGGGCGCCATCGCAGGTGTCGAAGACGACGTTTGCGTGGACGACAAGTACGGCAAGTTCACCCATCCAGACGACGTAATTGAGTTCGTTTCCAAAACGGACATCGACAGTCTTGCCATTGCAATAGGCACTGCACACGGCGCATACAAGTTCAAGCCGGGGCAAAAGCCTCAACTTCGTTTCGACATTCTCGAAGAAATCCAGCAGCGTTTGCCCATGTTCCCCTTGGTTTTGCACGGAGCCTCCTCCGTTCCCAAGGATAGACTGGATGTATTCAATCAATACGGTGGCAACATGCCGCAAGCAATAGGCATTCCGGAAGAAATGCTTCGCAAGGCGGCAAGCATGGCTGTTTGCAAAATTAACGTAGGTAGCGACATTCGCATTTGCTACCTTGGCGAATTCCGTCGTCAGTTGGCAACCAAGCCATCCGCATTCGACAGCCGCGAGTTCCTCATTCCTTCTCGCCAAGCCGTGCAAGATATGGTTGCTCACAAGATGCGCAACGTTTTGGGCAGCAGCAACAAAGCGTAAAGGACATAGGCACCTAGCCTAATAACTGCGGAAACATTATTTTCGCGTAGAGCGAAAATTGTTTTATATCAATACAAGGAGAAAGAAACATGAAAAAACTATTTGCAATCTTGCTCACGTTGACTTTGGTTTTTGCAAGCGTGTTTACACTCATCGCTTGTACACCTTCCGAAGACGATACCGAAAAGAGTGCTGTACAAAAAGCTATCGAGGCGGCGCAATCCATGACGGATGCCGAGCTTGAAGCAGCTGCACGTGCCGAACTCGAAGCCGCTGGCGATGCCAAGTTCAACGCCGACTCCCTTACTTCAGGTATCAAAAAGGCTCTTGTAAAATTCGAAGAGAAGTACACCTGGGCAGCAGGCAAAACGCAATACAACAGCAAGAAGGGTAGCGAATATCAACCCAAGCTTACCGCTGCTTACGATGCCAAAGCATACGTTGCCGATTTCGTCATGATTCAGGACGCATCTTTCGTCAAATCTCTTGCCGATGCCGGTTTCCTTCGTAGCTATGTTCCC
>CAYYTD010000075.1:0-7041 GCA_964474475.1 uncultured Oscillospiraceae bacterium
CTGCAGGGGCAAACTCGCGAAAGTTGTAGTAAAGGGACTTTTGCGTGTTGACGTTGTAGGCAAGCATAAGTCCGCCGCCACCGAGACCGGTTGCGTCACACTCGGCAACGCCTATTGCAAAAGATACCGCTACTGCCGCATCAAAAGCGTTTCCGCCTGCCTGCAAAACGTCCAAACCAGCTTTTGCCGCGTAAGGACTGGCAGCAGTAACTATACCATTGGAACCGACGTAATCACGAACGGAAAGGTCGGTGTAGTCAGTAGGATTTTCCGGATCGGTAGGATTTGTGGGGCCCGGTGTGTCGGGCGTATCCGGGTTTTGACAAGCCACGGATACACCCAAAACCAAACACAGGCACAAAACCAAAGCAATTAGTTTTGAGAATTTTTTCATATTAGTAAGCCAAAGCCTTACCGTCACGACGAGGATCGGCGCCGCCCGTCATGCTTACGAGGTTGCCGTTAGCGTCGTAGTTGAACATGATGCCTTGAACTCCGCCGAAGTACAGTGCTTTTTCGCTGTATTCGTTTACGTAGTAATGCATGCTGTTAAGTCCGTCGATGGTAGCCTTTTGATAGCCGCCAACTTCCATTTCGATAAGCTTGGTGTTATTGTAACGGAATGCAGGGTTTGCTGCGCTCAGGATGGGTTGATGGTCGGATTGGCTTACGCTCCAGTTGTAGAAACGGTGAGCGTCGATAGCTTCTTGCATGCCCATATCAAAAGCAAGAACGTTCAAGCATACTTGCGTTACTGCGGAAGGAATACGGGTGGATCCCGGAGAACCGAAGGTTGCAACGGGGCTGCCGTCCTTCATAACGATGGTAGGCATGATGTGGCTTACCGGTTGTTTGTAAGGAGCAAGGTAGTGAACGGAACCACCTGCGTTTGTTGCAGTGTCACTAAAGCTGGACAACTGGTTGTTGAGGAAGAATCCGCAACCTTCGGGAACTTCGTAAGCGCCCCAGAAGTGGTTGATGGTTTGCGTGAAGCCTGCAATGTTACCGTGGCTGTCTGCCGCAAAGAAGGACGTCGTTCCGTTGTCGTCTTCGTTTTCGTCAATACCGTATGCGGCTGCCGTCGTTCCGTTGTAATCCCAAGGAGATTTGTCCAAAGCGTAGCTACCGCCCCAAGGAGCCTTTTGCGTGCCTCTTGCTGCTCCACCCCAGTCGTAACTGCTGCTGAGAGGGATAGCCGATTCGGCATTGTACAATGCATCCCAACGTTGAGCGGCATATTCCTTGCTGCTAAGGCCCGTAATGGGTACGTTAACGAATGCTTCGCCCGTTGCGGGGTTAATGTCGTTATCTGCAATGTAATGACGCTTGTCGGCAGCGGCAAGTTGCATTGCGGTTGCAACTACGTGAACGTATTCCAATTCAGACTTTTCTCTCAAAGCTTTGAGGGTGGTAGCGTTGGTGTCACAGTAGTGAGTGAGCATGTTCAAGGTTTCGATAAGGATGATACCGCCGGAAGAAGGAACGTTGGCAGTATAGATGTCGTAACCGTTGTACTTGGTACTGAGGGGTTTGCCGATTTTGGGATAGTTGGTGCTTGCGTAGGTCAAGTCTTCGTAAGTAACGAAGCCACCCTTTTCGGTGTACTTTTCTACGATAGCATCTGCTACCCAGCCTTTGTAGAAGCCGTCGCGGCCCTTTGAGGCAATTTCTTTCAATACGTTTGCATATTCGGGTTGCGTGCACACTTCACCTTCA
Organism: uncultured Oscillospiraceae bacterium; assembly: GCA_964474475.1. Taxonomy (GTDB): domain Bacteria; phylum Bacillota; class Clostridia; order Christensenellales; family CAG-314; genus Fimimonas. Next base: position 1,717 of record CAYYTD010000075.1, read on the forward strand.
CGCAAAGTTTGAATGCCATCCGTGAAGTTGTTGAGTGCGGACTCGATGTTGTTGGAAACGAAAGTAGGATAACCGGAGTCGAAAGAACTTGCAAGTTCCTTGGTTACCTTAAATCCGTTTTCGGCAAGGTTGATGGCGGGCGCCAAGATGTCAGCAAGAGTAACGTTGCCGCTACCGTAACGCTCAACTATGGTGCACATACCTGCTACCATGGTGGGAACGCCTGCTGCGCCGATTCCGTTGTCCAAGTTCAATCCTGCTGCGCCTGTTGCGGCAAGAGTTTGGTTGGCGGGAACGAATTCACGATAGTTAACGAAGATGTATTCACCAGTTTCTGCATCGTAACCGGTCATAACACCACCGCCGCCAACGCCGGATGCTGCAGGTTCAACTACGCCGAGTGCAAATGCAATTGCTACGCCTGCATCGAATGCGTTGCCGCCCATTCTGAGGATGTCTAATCCTGCTTTACTTGCATAGGGGTTTGCTGCTGCCGTTACACCGTTGGAACCTGTTGCGGAACGAACGTCCAAATTGGTAAGAACGCTTTCGTCTGCATAGGGGTCTTCGGGCAAGTGGCCTTCACATTTGTTTGCACAAACTTCGTCTTTGCAATCTGCATCGGTACAACCTCCGCAAGTTTCGCATACGTGGTTGCACGTGTGCTCGTCGGTAGCGCATGCTGCAAAAGCGGTAACTACGAATACGATGAGCAACGCCCACGTTGCAATAGACAATAATTTCTTGTTCATTGTGTCCTCCTTCAAAGTGTTTTTTCTAAATCAAGACAAAACAGCCTTGATAATTTTACGAACATTACGGACGCCGCAAGTACGTCGGCACTGCCGCCTACGCTTAAATTATGCTTTAAGCACAGCTCGTTTGCCCGTTGCAACTCGTTTTGGTCCTTAACGTTCAAATTTTTTATAAGATTTTTGTAGTAGGTGTAACTTTGAATATCTCCTGCGCGCTTGAGAAGCACAGTGTCGTCGATATTCCCTACTATATAAGTAAGCGTTTGCAATAAACCTTCGCCATTGGCAAGCATTTGGGAGGCTTGCTTGACGACGTTAAAACCCTCTTCGGCGTGACCGCGCACGCCCTTGATGCGGTAAAGTTTGTACGCCCTACCTCCGAAAGTGTCCGCATGGGACAATTCCTCCGATAGGTTGGCACACGCACGTTTAACGTTGTTAAACACGCCGCTTTCGCCCTCTCCGCTGGCAACAGCCTTTGCAACGGATGCAAGCAGTACACCAAAGACGAAAATCATGCCCTTGTAGGCGTTGACGCCCTGCGTTGCCTTGTACATTGCCTTTTCTGCCGCGATCCCAACGGGGCGCAAACTTGCAAGCAAGGTTTCAATTTGAGTGCAATCGGAACCTATCCAAAACATTTCCACAAGGTAGGGAATGATTGCATCTTGCGCCTTTTGCATCAGGGTGTAGTCCATATCGGTGTGACTGCCCGACGATGACGGAGTGACCAGCCCGAATTTGTTTTCGAGATTCAACTCCTCCATTAAACTTTGCTTGATGATTGCCGACAATTCTTGCGAAATCCAACTTCTCGTTGAAGAAACCAGTGCGGAAAGCAACTGTTGCGTGGTGTGTGAACCCGACCTGCCGCACACAAACGCCGGCTCGTCGCACACGAAACACTTGCGCAGCGCTCCTCTTGATACGCTTTGCGTTTGACCGTTTAGGTAAACATCGATATCCACAAAGCGACCGAGCGGGTGCGTTTCTTCGAGATGGACGGCAAATTGCTTTGCGTTGGGATTTTGCGTTTCCGCAACAACCCACGCACCGTCCGCGCCGTCAAAAAGCCTGCGGCCGTTGCAGCCGAGCTCCTTGCACAGCGACGAAAAAATTCGGGTGAGAAAGTAAGATTCGGGAAGGTTTTTGTTTTGTCCGGGGATATTTGCCTTTATCGTGTAAAGGGAATTTCCCTGTTGTGCCACGCTTTGAATGACGTTGCGTCGTTCTTCACGCGCGGACAAAATTTGACTTGCGCTATACATTGCGTTCACTCAACATTGCCAAAAACATGGACCGAACCGCCGTGGGAACGTAGCGAGCAGCTTCAAAATTGTTCCCTTGCTCTATTAGCGCGCGAACTTTTTTAGCCGACACCTCTTCGCCGTCCATCTTCATACGCGGAACAAGCTGCAATTTGTCGCCGAGAACGCTCTTCAATGCTTGATTGTAAACGCTCATGTAATCGGTGACTTCGCTACCCACGTACCGTGCCTTTATTCCTAACTCAGGCATAAAATGCTCGGCGAAAATTTTGGCGTCGTACAAGGCGTACTGTTCGGTAGATTCGTCCGCCGTCTTTAAAAAGTAGGACGGGAAAGTGGCTTTGGACACCACGTACTTGGTGGACGGAATAACCATGACATTTTTGAGTGGTTTGCAAGAGAGATATGCCAGCGCGTACCTTTCCTTGAAGGAAAAATACGAGCCTTCTTCTTCTAGTACGAACACGACGCAGTAGTCGTGCTCGGCAGCAGCCTTTTCGACCAAAAACAGATGTCCTTCGGTAAAAGGATTGCCGTTGAGCACTACGCACGCCACGTCGTTATCGGCAGTCATGTCCAAATCCAAATTGAACGCCATACGCGTTTTTATTCGTTTGATTTCTTCCGATATACTGCCGTCACCGCCCTCCAAAACGCACACTTTGTCCGTTTGAATGAGCGGTTGAAAGCCGAAACTTTCAAAAACCTGCTTGTATTGTGGTTTTGTGAAAACTTGATAATAATAGACGTTGTTGGAATGCAACCTTTTGATGATATCACCAACGAGAGTTACCGCAAGATTTTCGCTTTGACGGTCCGCACGGACGGCAAGGCACTTGATGATGTAACCGGCAACGGAAACGGTGCCGACTACTACGTCGTCCTCTTCGATATATATCGTTTGGTCGATATTGTTTTCGTACCTCAAATCGAATTCCGCAAGAAAATTGACGATTTTCTGCTTTTCGGCAGAGGTTATAACTTCTTTTATTATCACGATTGATTTCTCCGACTGTTAGATTAAATCTTGTAAATCGTGTCTATTACCGTTCCGTCACGATACACCACTACGCCGACGGGTTCCGTTCCGCGTTGCTGCTTGCTTGGTACGCCGGTAATGTCGTACGCCGTTTGAAGCAACTGTTGTATGGTGCAGATGGGCAACTTGCTGCCTTGGAGTTTTTCCAGCAAATCGGTACGCTTGGGGTTGATTGCGATGCCGCGTTCCGTAACGAGTACGTCAACGTCTTCACCCGGAGTTGTTACCGTGGTAACCTTCTCTTTGATGATGGGCATACGAGATTTTACAAGGTTGGTGGTAATAACCGTTACCTTTGCCCCGTGAGCCGTATCGCTGTGGCCGCCGCTGCCGCCCATGATTTTGCCGTGACTGTCCGTAGTTACGTTTACGTTGAAATCGAGGTCAATTTCCGTTGCACCGAGAATGACGAAATCCAAACCATCTACTACGTTATTATCAAACGGGTTGGCGTATTTGGAACCGCTCATTGCATGGTGAGTTTCATTTTTGCGAATTGACTCGATTGCTTTGAGATCGAAACACTGAACGTCGTAAAGCTCGTCGAACAAGCCTTCTTCCAGCATGTCGGTAAAGTATCCGGTAATTCCGCCGGAAGCAAAACTACCCTTGATACCCTTTTCGATCATCAAATTTTTGACGTAATACGCTACTGCCAAGCTTGTGCCGCCTGCGCCCGTTTGCATGGAAAGGCCTTGCTTTATCATGCCCAGCTCATCCAACAACTTTGCAGTGTTGCGAGCAATCTTTAAGCCGACGGGATCCTTGGTGATCTTGGTTGTGCCGGAAACGATTCCGTTGGGATCGCCAATGGCATCAACTTTGAGTACGTAATCGACGTATTTGCCATCCAATTGAGGCTTTTCGGCCTTTTCAACGAGGTTATCGGTAACGAAAACCACCTTGTCGGCGTACATCAAGTCACTCACTGCGTAGCCGAGGCTACCGCAAGCGCTTTTGCCCGTTACGCCACTACCGTTGCCCTTTGCGTCCACGGTGGGAACGCCCAAGATTGCAACGTCAATGTGCAAATCACCCGATTCGATCGCCTGAGGACGCCCTCCGTGAGTGTGCATTACGCACAACTCCTTGAGTTTGCCTTGGCTGATGGCTTCCGCAACGGGGCCGTTTACGTAGTCGGTATAAATCTTGGTTACGTTGCCATTTTCCATCAATTCCACCAAAATTGCGTTTCCGGGGAATATGGAGCTGGGAGCCAACGTCATGTTTTTCAAATTGCGACGTTTAATCTCTTCCGCAACCATATTAAGAACGTAGTCGCCGTTCCTCAAATGATGGTGAAAGGACAAAGTCATTCCGTCGTGAATATTCAACTTGTCGAACAGGTCGGAAATGCTCGAAAGCATTTCAAAACCGTCGGAAGTGTGTTTTTCTGCTATAATTTTGCGTTCTTTTTCCGTATAAGCGGAGCTGCCCTCGAAAGGCTGATAGCCTTGCGGAACGAATCTGTTAAGACTGTTGTTCATTTCGCTCCCCCTAAACCAAATTGTATTTGCGCGCTTTTGCCAAAATTTTTCTTGCGCGGTCCATAACGGGCTTATCTACCATTTTGCCGTCCAAACTGAATACGCCCAAGCCCTTTTCGGCAGCCTGTTTGGAAGCCTCTTCAACACGCAAAGCCCAGTCGATATTCTTCTTGGTGGGCACGAAAATGCTGTTGATTACGGGAACTTGGTTGGGGTGAATGGCAGCCTTGGACCAAATGCCCAAGTTGGCAACGAATTTGCAATCGGCTTGCAGCCCTTCGGCATCGTTGGTATCCGTAAAGGGTGTGTCGATTGCGTCAATTTTTGCAGCGGCGCATGCAATTGCAAGCTTCATGCGAGGATACAAAATCTCGTTTCCCTGCTTGGTGCGGCTAACCTCCAAATCGCTAGTGAGGTCTTCGGCACCCAACAAAACGCCGTTTACGCGCGGGCACTTGACGATGTCGTCTATTTGTTGAACAGATACGGCAAGCTCGATGATAGGCAAAACGTTTATCTTTTTCTTCATGCCCTTTTCTTTTTCGATTTTGCTCAAAATTTCGTCCAACTGTTCAAGATAGCACACTTGAGCCTTGGGCAACATAATAGAATCGATTTTGTCCGATACTACGGCGTTGAGGTCGTCCATGTAATAATCGGTATCCAAGCCGTTAATGCGCACTACTATTTCCATGGGAGGTTGACTGCTCATGGAAGACAAAAACTGCGAAACGAGGCAACGCGCGGCATCTTTCTCCGTCACGCTTACGGCATCT
>CAYYTD010000076.1:0-6674 GCA_964474475.1 uncultured Oscillospiraceae bacterium
TTCGACGGAGGACAAACCTTCGTGCACATCGGCGTTGATTCTTTCTACTTGTTCTTTCATGATACCTATATTAAAACTACTTTACTCGCCTGCTTGGGCAGGCTGAATTTGCCAAAAATTTACTGTAAAATGCCAACACGGCTAAAAAAAATGCGTAACGTTGGTGAAAAAATGCGACCAACAACTAACTTTGGGTTGCCTTTGCAAGATACTTCATTTGTAAAGCACTGCTATTGCAAAATACTGCTTTTGCAAAGCACTACCGTTATAACGCACTACTATTAAACACACTGCCATAGTAAAATGCTGTCATAGCAAAGTGCCATCCGTCGGGGAGCTACTTTTTGTGAGCAGGTTTGTCTCCGCGCAGTTTTAGCGTGGGGCAAGCATTGAGGGATAGATCGCAAAACTCTCCCTTGAGGTACATGTAGTAACCACGTGAGGCTATCATGGCGGCGTTGTCGCCACAGAGGGACAACTTGGGCAAGCATACCCTTATACCTTTGCTTTCGAAAGTTTTCATTTGGGAGCGCAAGTAGCTATTTGCCCCCACTCCGCCTGCTACGGCAACGGTTTTGAGTCCGCTTTGCCTTGTGAAATAATCCAGCCGCTCTATTAAACCGTCGATTGCGGCGTGAGTGAAACTGCAAGCCATGTCGGCAGGGTTGATGCTTTCACCCTTTTGCGCGGCGTTGTGACAGGTGTTGATGACTGCCGTTTTAAGTCCGCTATAGCTGAAATTTCCGTTGGAAATGACCACCGAATGGAACTTGTAAGTGGGGTTGCCGCTCTTGCTGAGCTCGTCGACGCGGGGACCGCCCGGATAGGGTAAACCAAGTACGCGGGCAACCTTGTCGAAGGCTTCGCCGACGGCATCGTCCACCGTGCTGCAACACACTTCGTAGTCGTCGTAATCGAGCACCTTGACCACGGCGGTGTGTCCACCGCTTGTGAGCAGACATACGTAAGGCGGCTCGAGATCGGGATAGGTGAGGTAATTGGCGCAAATGTGCCCCTCGATGTGGTTGACGGCAATGAGCGGTTTGCCTGTGGCTTGACTCAGCCCCTTGGCAAAGGACACGCCGACCAGCAACGCACCGACCAGCCCTGCGCCGTAAGTGACGGCAATGGCATCTACCTGTTGCAGCGTAATGCCTGCGCGGCTGAGTGCCTCTTGGGTGACCTTGTCGATAGCTTCAACGTGGTTGCGGCTGGCAATTTCCGGCACGACACCGCCGTACAGCTTGTGAATATCTATTTGAGAAAGCACCACGTCGGACAAAATTTCGCGGCCGTTTTTTACTACGGCAACGGCAGTTTCGTCGCAAGAGCTTTCTATACCTAAAATGTAAACGTCCTTGTTATCCTTCATAATATATAATAATATAACTTGCGGAGTGTTTTGTCAATTGCAATAACCGCATAATGCCGCCGTCGTGCCAAAACCGCTTGTAAAAAAACTTTTACTATTAAAAGCCACCACCCTACTTACAACCCGTCGCAAGTGAAAACCACCTTTATGTTAAACCACCGTAACAGAAAACAGCCGATGCACACAAAACTGCTTGCAACAAGCCTTTACAACCCAAAACAATCACCTTGCGGAAAATTCGTGCAATTAACCGCATTGAGAAAAACATAGCATGCGAAAACTTAACCGTCAAAACAACAAACTTGCTCGCAAACCATTGCAAAAAATGAAAACAGCCATCCTGACTGGTGGCTGTTTTTTTGTGCGTCGTTATAAAGCAGTTGCGGCGTTGAACCTTGCAGGTTGTTGCCGCGAAGCCGTACGCTTGTGAAAGCAAAGATTATTCCTTGACGTAAGGAGCTTTTGCCGAATAGGAAGTGTGCAAAACTTCGTGGGCGGTGTGGCCGCAAGGTTCGCCGAGATATTCTTGGTAAACTTGCGTTACCGACTTGTTGTTATGGCTACGTCTTTCGGCAGAGTTCTTGTCCGTATCGTACAAGACGTCGGCGCGAACTTGTGCAACGCTGCTGCGCGTCTTGACGTAGTTCTCCTTGATGGGCTGTCCGCCGCCCATTACGCAACCGCCCGGACAGGTCATGACTTCGATGAATTGATAGTCTGCCTTGCCTTGAGCGACTTGCTGACAAATTTCCTTGGCGTTGGCTATACCGTTGACGACGGCAACCTTGACTTGCGTGGAGCCAACCTTGTAAGTTGCTTCCTTGACGCCTTGAAGGCCGCGAACTTCGGCAAAGTCGACAGGAACAACATCGTCACCGCCTGCAAGTTTGCTTGCGGCAGTACGCAAAGCTGCTTCCATTACGCCGCCCGTTGCGCCGAAAATGACGCTTGCGCCGGTGTACTCGCCAAAGGGGCTATCCAGTTCGCCTTCAGGAAGTTCGCCGAGCATGATGCCGTTGGTTTTGAAGAGCTTGGCAAGCTCTCGGGTGGTGAGAACGGCGTCGATATCGGCAATGCCGTTGGTAAACGTGCGTTCCTTTTCCGCCTTCTTTGCCGTGCAAGGCATGATGGAAACGACGAAAATATCTTTGGGATCGATGCCTTCCCTCTTGGCAAATACCGTTTTGACGAGAGCGCCAAACATTTGTTGAGGAGATTTGCAGGTGGAAAGGTTAGGAATGATTTCGGGGAAGTTGTGCTCTACGTAGCTGATCCAGCCGGGGCAGCAGCTTGTGAACATGGGCAATGCACCACCGCCGTTAACCCTTTCAAGCAGTTCGTTGGCTTCTTCCATGATGGTGAAGTCTGCCGAGCAGTTGACGTCGAATACCTTTTTGAATCCTGCGTAACGCAAGCCTGTGTACATTTTCTTTTCACAGTTGATGCCCATAGGCAAACCGAATTCTTCGGCAAGGGCGGCGCGAACAGCAGGAGCCGTGCCAACGACGACGTACTTGGAGGAATCGGCCAAGGCTTGTTGTACGCGAGTAATTTCCGACTTTTCTTTGAGAGCGCCCGTGGGGCAAACAGTGATACACTGTCCGCAGCCTACACAGGGGGTGTTGTTAAGATTCATGTCGAAAGCGGTAGCCACGTGGGTGGAAAATCCGCGTTCGTTGGCGCCCAAAACGCCGATGCCTTGAACCTTTTTGCAGACGGCGATACATCTGCGGCACAAAATGCACTTGCTGTTGTCGCGAATGAGATATTCGGTAGATGTATCCAAAACGCTAGGCTTGATTTCGCCGCTGAACTTGCTTGCATCGCAACCATACTTGTAGCTTAAACGTTGCAATTCGCAATTGGTGTTACGTTCGCAACTGAGGCAATCCTTTTTGTGGTCGGAAAGCATGAGCTCCAACGTGGTTTTGCGAGATTCGATTACGCGCGGAGTGTTGGTGAAAACCTCCATGTTTTCGTTGACGGGGTACACGCACGAAGCAACGAGGGTGCGCATTCCCTTGACTTCTACCACGCATACGCGGCAGGCACCTATTTCGTTGATGCCCTTCATGTGGCACAAGGTCGGGATTTCGATGCCGACGCTGCGTGCTGCCTCTAAAATGGTACTGCCTTCTTTAACGCTTACGGGGATACCGTTGATTTTTAAATTTACCATTCGTGTTGTCCTCCTACTTCTTTTCGACGGCGTGGAACTTACACGTAGTTACACAGTTGCCGCATTTTACGCACTTTTGAGTATCGATGACGAGATAGGGAAGCTTTTTGCCTTCCATGACCTTTTCTTGCGGAGCAATTGCGTTTGCAGGACAATTGCGTGCGCACATTTTACAACCGATACACTTGACGGGATCGATACGGAAGTTGACGAGATGCTTACATACGCCTGCAGGGCAAACCTTGTCTCTTACGTGAGCCTCGTATTCTTCACGGAAGTACTTGAGAGTGGAAAGTACGGGGTTGGGAGCAGACTGACCGAGTCCGCAAAGAGCGTTGTCCTTGATGTAGTAGCACAGCTCTTCCATTTTGTCCAAATCTTCCATTGTTGCCTTGCCTTCGGTAACCTTGCAAAGCATTTCATACAAGCGCTTGGTGCCAATACGGCAGGGTGTGCACTTGCCGCAAGATTCGTCGACAGTGAACTCCAAGAAGAACTTGGCAATATCGACCATACAGTTGTCTTCGTCCATTACGATAAGGCCACCGCTACCCATCATGGAGCCGATGGATACAAGACTTTCGTAATCGATGGGGATATCGACCATGTTAGCAGGGATACATCCGCCGCTGGGGCCGCCCGTTTGAGCTGCCTTGAACTTTTTGCCGTGGGGAATGCCACCGCCGATGTCTTCGATGACGGTACGCAAAGGCGTGCCCATGGGGATTTCGACAAGACCGGTGTTGTTGATTTTGCCGCCCAAAGCAAATACCTTGGTGCCCTTGCTACGCTCGGTGCCCATGGATGCGAACCAATCGGCACCCTTGAGGATGATTTGTGCAATGTTGGCGTAAGTTTCGACGTTGTTGAGCAAGGTCGGCTTGCCGAACAAGCCCTTGACTGCCGGGAAGGGAGGCCGGGGACGAGGTTCGCCACGGTTACCCTCGATACTCGTCATGAGTGCCGTTTCTTCGCCGCAAACGAATGCGCCTGCGCCCAAACGAATGTCGATGTCGAACTTGAAGCCGGTGCCCAAAATGTCGTCACCAAGCAAGCCGTACTCTCTTGCCTGACCGATGGCAACTTGCAAACGGTGAACGGCAATGGGGTACTCGGCACGAACGTAAATGTAACCTTGATGTGCGCCTACTGCGTAAGCGGCAATGGTCATTGCTTCCAAAACGGCGTGGGGATCGCCTTCCAAAACGGAACGGTCCATGAATGCGCCCGGATCGCCTTCGTCCGCGTTACAAGCAACGTACTTGACATCGCCGACTGCGTCCTTGGTGAACTGCCACTTTCTGCCTGTGGGGAAACCTGCACCGCCACGACCGCGCAAGCCCGACTTGAGAATTTCGTCGATGACCTCTTGCGGTTGCATGGTGGTAAGCACCTTGATGAGTGCTTGATAACCGTCATAAGCGATGTACTCGTCGATATTTTCGGGGTTGATTACGCCGCAGTTGCGGAGTGCAACACGAGTTTGCTTTTTGTAAAAGTTAGTTTGGGACAAAGCCATAACAGCTTCCGTTTCCTCTTCTTCCTTGTGCAGCAAGCGTTCGACGATACGTCCCTTGCAAAGGTGTTCGGAGACGATTTCTTGAACGTCTTCTACCTTGACCTTGGCATAGAACGCGCCTTCGGGATAGACGATGACGACGGGACCGACGGCACAAAGACCGAAGCAGCCCGTTTGCACTACTTGAACGTCCTTTTGAAGGCCTTGAGATTCTATTTGCTCGTGAAACTCTTTGATGATTTCGGCAGAGTGATTAGAGTGACAACCCGTTCCGCCGCATACTAATACGTGACTTCTGTACATATGCTTACTCCTCTTTGCCAATTAAGTATTCCGTGCAAACGTTGCCGTTGACAACGTGGTTGGCAATGATATTCTTTGCCTTTTCTTCGTCTACGCGGCAATAGGTGACCTTTTCTTGCCCCGGAATGAAGACTTCGACGATGGGCTCTAAGCGGCACATGCCCAAGCAACCCGTGCGGGTGACCTTGACGTTGCGCAGCTCACGCTTGGATACTTCGTCGACAAGCGTGTTGAAGACCGGTCTTGCGCCTGCGGAAATGCCGCAAGTTGCCATGCCGACTACTACTCGAATTTCGTCGGTGGACTCTTTGTCGCGCACGACTATTTGCGACTGCATTTTCTCTTTTATCGCCATAATGTCGGCAATACTTTTCATAATAGAATACCTCCGTTTATCGTCTTTATATTTTCTTGAATCAGCTCGCGAACGAATACCAAAATTTCGGGACTGTCTATCGGTATGCCGTCCAACTGCCGAAGTATTTCTTGAGTGTCCACTACGAAACTTTGACCAAAGGCTTCGTAGGTAAAAATCAATCTCGTTCCGTTGAGATCTGCCAAAAGGGCGCTGACCGACTCTCCTACGTTGCCGAGGGGAGGGCGATCGATGTGATCCGTTTGGAAGGTGACACTTACCTTGGTGCCGACGTTTTTGCGCGACTGCACCGAAAAGCTGCCGCCACTCATTTCCGCCTCCATCTTGGCAAGGGGCAACCCCAAACCGACGTTGCGCGTGCTCCTTGTGGTTGTGTAAGGATCGGTAACCCTACTAAGAAAGTCTTCGTCCATGCCGCAGCCGTCGTCTTCGATGGTGAGAAAGACGAATCCGTCCCTTTCACCAAGGTTAATTGCTACCCTTTTTGCGCCTGCTCGCAAAGAATTTTCGGCAAGATCTAACAGGTTGAGAGCTATCTCTTTCATATTCCTTTAATTGCGTTGATAATGGATTGCGCGTCGTTACGTTGGACGACCAACGTGCCACCTGCCTTGCCGATATCCTGCAAGGTGTGGGCATCGGAATTGCGCAAAATTATCCTATCCGCATACGTATTTTCGTAACTTTCGTCCGCCGTGGCAGACAGCTCGATTGCCTTGAACTCCTGCGTGACGCAACCGAGAATTGCCACCATGCCGTTTTGTTGCCTATCCACGTGGGCGGCAACCGCCACGCCGTGATGCTTTGCGGCAAGATCCGGCACGAGATGCGAATGGACATCCGCGCCCATGAGCAACAACCGTTTTTCTTCACCAACCACGACGTCGTCTCAATCCTCGACCAGTTGATTAACGAACATTGCCGA
>CAYYTD010000077.1:0-6508 GCA_964474475.1 uncultured Oscillospiraceae bacterium
TCCCATGTTCGTTAACGAAGGTGATCGCATTCGTATCGATACTCGTTCGGGCGAGTACATGGAAAGAACGAAGTAATTACACTTTTAATTAATACTGCAAGTGAAAACACTTGCAGTATTTTTTTTGCACTTTTTTGTTTTTAAATGTGTTAGACAATTGCATTATGCTTTTTTTAGCTTGGTTGTACAAGCAGTCATAAAAATAATTGACAGCAAGTATAATGTTTTATGAACTACCGACGTTACTTTCCTGATGCTATAGCATCAATACTTGAAAGTGCAGGCGTATTGAATGAAATACGCATTCGTGACGGTAAGCCCATTAGGGTTTGCAAAGGCGGAGAGTGGTATTGGCTGGGAAAGAGCGGTTTGGTAAGCAGCGTTTTGCAAGCTTTTTCGTTTGATTTGAAATGTGACGAAGTAGTTAACCGTATGTGTGAGAATTCCGCTTATGCATACGAAAATATGCTTGCGCAAGGGTACATGACGATAGGCGATGGAGTGCGTGTTGGTGTGTGCGGTGAGGTGGTGGACGCTGGTGCTTCGTTGCATTATAGGCACTATACGTCACTGTGCCTGAGAATTCCGCAAAGTGTGAAATGTGTTGATCGCGACCTATTCGACGTAGTTTCGCACGGAAATTTACTAATCGCAGGTCCGCCATCTTCGGGTAAAACTACATTTTTGAAATGTTTTGCAAAAATGCTATCGTCGTCGCAAAACGTTTTGGTAGTGGACGAGCGTGGTGAGCTGTGTTGCGGCGAAAGTGAAAAGGAATGGAATTGCGATTCCATCAAGTGGGGAAGGAAAAACTTTGCTTTGAGCGTTGCGATTAGAGCTATGTCTCCCGATTGGGTAATTTGCGACGAAATGACTTTGAATGAAATAGACCTAATTGAGAGGGCATCTTATTGCGGAGTTAAGGTTGCTGCCAGCATCCATGCAAGTTCTTACGCAGACGTGAAACGTTTGTTGCAGAATAGTTTGAACTGCTTTAGCAACGTGGTTTTGTTGAACAAGCAGGGGCGAAGTCAGCAAGTATTTCCTGTTAGACAATCATAAAGACTCTTTGTGAAACAGTAGCGTTTGCTTAGTTGCGTAAGGTGGCGTTTGATAATGGTATGTTGAGTGTAATTGTTTTGGTTTGTTGTGCCGCTGCCGGCGTTGCATTTGGCGTTTTCGTTACGAACAGACAAAAGCAACGTAAGCAATTTTTGTTTGATGCACATCGATATGTTGTTGAATTGAAAATCAATGTGAACGGGCGGCGGTGTTTGATTGCTGACTTCAACAAGGAATTTGCGGCTACTGCGTGCGATGCATTTAAAGAGTATTTGACGGGAGAACATTTAACCGCAGATAATAATTCCGATAATAAAACGGTTAGCAGGTTTTTTGAGGAACTGCAGGGTTGTTGCTCTTCGGACTTGATTTTAAGCTGCTTGGAAAGATACGAGGGGATTTTGGGTGCGTTATACAAAAAATGCGGCGACAAGTTTAAGGATGAGCACCTTTATGTCAAATTGGGCTTTTTGCTTGGAATAACGATTGGCATTATCCTAATGTGAGGGCAACTAAATGAGCATATTGGTGATTTTTAAGATTGCTGCGATTGGAATAATTACGGCAATAGTTAATATGTTGCTAAAGCAAGCAGGCAAAGATGAAATTGCAACCATAGTATCCTTCGTTGGGTTGGCAGTCGCTTTAGTGGTGATGATAGACGTTGTGACTCAAATGTACAAAACGCTTACCGATTTGTTCGGCATTTGACAATGGACATAATTAAAATTGCAGCAATAGCCGTTGTGGCGGTTGCTTTTATTCTTTTAGTTAGGCAGCTGAAGCCGGAGTTTGCAAGTGTTGCTACCGTTGGGGCATCTGTAGTTTTACTGTCGATAATAGCAAATAAAGCATTTGACGCGATTTACACGATTTATAACCTATCCGAACGCGCTTTGGTGGACAAGAAAGCTATATCGTGTGTGATTAAGGTTGTGGGGATAGGCTATATAGGTGAGTTTTCTAATAATATATGCGTAGATGCAGGCTGTAAGAGTATTGGCGACAAGGTTTTGTTGGGAGCGAAGGTGGCAATAGTGTTATGTATTTTTCCCGTAGTAGAAGAACTATTTGGCATTTTGCAAAATATGTTGTTATCCTGATAGTAATATACCTTGCAACTTTCGCTTTACAAAGTAAGCAGTTTGTTTTTGCAGATACTTTAACTGAAGTTGAAAAGGAATTGGCGCAAAACGTCGACGAAGGACTTTCGGCAATAGATTTTAGCGACTTTAGCGGGGTAGGATTTGATTTTGCCGGAGATATTGCCGACAGAATAAAGAAAATAATCAATGGCGATTTTGAAAACGCAGAGAATTTTGGAATGGCAGTAATTTCGGTGTTCCTTTCCGAGCTAAAAGAGATACTGCCGAGCTTGGTTATTATATTTGTTATATTAGTCATCGTAGGATTGTGCAAGAGAACAAACGACGGCTTGATGAGTGAAAGTACTAACAGCACGGTGAGTTTTGTGGCGTTAACTTCAATCGTTACTTTGCTGATTTCGCTTTTAGCGGAAATATACAAAAACGTATTTGGAACCATAAAGCAAATAGGAACACTTTGTGACGTAGCATCGCCAATAATGCTTACGCTGTTGTTTGCAAACGGAGGAACGGTTACAAGCAGTATCTGTCAACCGTCGATGATTTTGTTTTCGTCGACGATAATAAAATTTGTTAGTAACGTGCTTGCGCCTGTTTCGCTTGTTGCGGTGGTGTTTGTATTTGTTGGGAATATTTCCTCTAACGTAAAGATGCAAAGGCTTAGCAACTATACTTGCAACGTTTGCTCGTGGGCGCTTGGTGTGGCTTTTATGATTTTCTTCGGTTTTACGGCTGTTCAGGGAATTGCTGCAACCAAAATTGACGGAGTATCGTTTAGACTAGCAAAATTTGCTGCCAAAAGCTACGTGCCGATTATCGGAGGATACGTAGCGGACGGATTTGATATGGTTATGGCAAGCACAACGCTGATTAAAAACGCCTTTGGAGTTGTTGCGTTGTGGGTGCTAGTGGGAATTATAATTAAACCTCTGCTCTTGATAATATCGCTTAAAATAGGGCTGTCGGTAACGACGGCAATAGGAGAGCCATTGATGGATGAAAAACACGCAAAAACGTTTGACGGCTTAAACAAGTGCTTGGGCTTTTGGGCGGCAATGCTAATTGCTGTGGCGTTTATGTTCGCCATTTTGATGCTAATATGTATGAACTGTGTTAATGGGGTTTAATTGTGGCTGGTTTTGTATTATCAGTTTGCGGAATTGCTTTGCTTACGGTTATTTGTGAGATAATATTGCCAGATGGTTCTACAAAAAAATACGTGCGTGTGGCTTTGGGCGTGGTGACATCGCTGACGATTATAAGTGCGGGCGGCAGGCTGTTTTCGGAATTTTTTACAACTAACAGTGAGCATAGTAATAGTGTTGCTGTGCAAAGTAATTTTGTTGATAGCGTTAACAATCGAAAGTTTGAATATTTGAAAGATGATATAGCAGCTGTGTTGAGTGAGCACGGAATTGAAGACATTGAATTTGAGTATCTTGCTAACGAGCAGGCGGCGTTAATAACTATTCCCGAAGGCTACGATGGGGCAGAGCGCGTAATAATTCAAGACGTGTGCACTAAATATTTGTCGCAAATGGAAATTCGACTAATATTTCATTGATATATCACGAATATTGCAAACTATTCTAAAATCGTCGCAAATTGATATTACAATTACAGTAATAGTATTTAATTTTATGCTTAAATCTTGGATTATGTTCCTTAACAATGTTGTCAGGAAGGGTAAATATGCTTAGGAAATTAGTAAACAAATTAAAGAGTATCAAGCACAAGGAATTGATGATTCTTTTGCTGTGCGTTGCGGTTGTGCTTGCGATTGTTGCTTTCCGCAATTACGACGTTGATGGCGATCAAGTTAGTAGCGTAGATTATTCGTCTACAATGGAGAGGAAAATTGAAGAGATGCTAAAGAATATTGAAGGGTGTGGCAAAGTTAAGGCTGTGTTGTCTTGTTCGTCCGATGGTGAAAAGGTTTATGCAACGAGTAATACTCAATTGTCGACATCAACCGATAAATTATTTACAAGCGGCGGAGATCCTTTAGTTATAAAAACAAATGCGCCGAATATACTTGGAGTAGTGGTTGTAGCTGAAGGCGGAAATGATCCCATTGTGCGATTCAACATTACCAGAGCCGTTGTAACGTTGTTGGGCATTGATTCGTCGAGCGTGCAAGTCTTCACATATAAAAGTTAGGAGGAAATTGTATTATGTCAAAGAAAAAGAAGGTTCTCATCGTCGTATCCATGGCTCTCATTCTCGTTGTTGCAGCGGTTGTTAACGTTACGATGCTAACGGGCAACAATAGCACCGAATCGCCGCAGGATTCCGTTCAAACAAGCTTTTTTGCTACGTCTAAAACAGATAGGCAATCGACGCGCGACTATGAAATTGCCGAGCTGAATTCCATCATTGCGATGGAAGGCGATGAGTATGCCGATGCGCGCAAAAGTGCGTTAACTCAAAAGCAAAATATCGTTGAAGCTATGGAAACGGAAATGCTGCTTGAAACGTTGCTTAAGGCACAAGGGTTTGAAGACGTGCTTGTTACCGTTAATGCGTCGAGCGACAACGTTAGTGTAATTGTGGACAAAGATGAATTGACAAGGGAAGATACCGTGCGCATTTACAGCGTAATAGCTGCCGAAACTGCAGTTACTCCCGATTACGTTAAAATCTTGTCGGTGTAGTGGAATGATTTTGCGTTAGCCACGTTTTTAACGGTTCAAACGTTTAGCACTGCTATTTGAAAATACTATTTAATATTTATTGTATTTTCAACAAATTTGTGTTACAATAGTTAAAACTGTTTAATCGGAGGCTGTTATGAGAATAGTAAACAGGCAGGATTCGTCCGGCAGATTAGTTTACAGCGCAGATATCGTTAGGGATATCGTTAACTGCGCTATGACGGAAGTGGAAGGATTGGTTAAGTATCCCGACAATTCAAAACAAGCCAGAGATTCTATTAAAGTAGAAATAATCAACGAAGATTTGTACATTGACGTCTACGTCAAGATGATGTTTAACGTTGAAGTAAGTGACGTGGCGAGCAACTTGCAAAATACAATCAAGAATACGATTGAAAGTATGACGGAATTTACCGTTAAGTTTGTTAACGTACACGTCATCGACGTAGAGTTTTTGGATAACTGATTTTATTAACTTGAAACCCTTTGCACGCAAAGGGTTTTTGGTCTGTTTGGAGATAAGTATGAGAGGATACGCAAGAGAAGTTGCTTTTTGTAAGATATATTCTTACACGATGTGTTCGCAAATTGATGAAGACTACTCTCAATTTGACGAAGAAAAATTGGGTGAGGACGTTGATTTTGCCAAGTCGCTTGTGAGCGGCGTAGTGTCGAGCAAGCAAAAACTTGACGGCATTATTTCGGAACTGTCCACTTCGTTCAAATTAGAAAGAATATACCGTATAGATTTGGCCATACTGGAGCTAGCGATATGGGAAATGAAGTTTATGGATACGCCGCATCCTGTTGTAATTAACGAGGCCGTTTCCATTGCCAAAAAATATTCTACCGAAAAAAGCGTTTCTTACGTAAACGGTGTTTTGGCAGGTTTTGAAAGGAGTTTGAATGAGTGACGTGTTGCTAGGCAAGCCGTGTGCGCAGCAAATTTACGACGAAATTTTGACTAAACTGTCGGCATTGCCTGTCATTCCAAAGTTGTACACAGTGGGGTTTGCGGACAAGTCTTGGCAGCAATACACAAATTCTTTGGCTAAAACAGCTGCTACCTGCGGTATTATTGTTGAACATATTACAGTAGACAACTCGACTACGCCACAAGAGTTTTCCATTTTGCTGTCCAAGTTGTCTTTGGACGGTCAAATTGGCGGAATACTGCTTCAGCAACCATTGCCCAAAGCATATGCCAACGTTGCGGACGTTATTTTGCCCACGAAAGACGTGGACTGCTTAACGTCGGCTAACGTTACGAGTCTTTATCTCGGACGTGAAGGCACCAAACCTGCAACTCCGTTGGCGGTTGTAAAGTTGCTGGACTATTACAACGTGGATTTGTGTGGAAAAAGAGTGGTTATCGTTGGCAGGGGCAATGCTGTAGGAAAGCCGCTTTCTCTTATTGCTTTGTCTCGCAATGCTACTATAACGGTTTGCCACACCAAAACCGTAGGTTTGGCTCAAATATGTAAGCAGGCGGATATTTTGGTTTCGGCATGCGGAGTCGCAGGGCTCATTACGAGCGATTTTGTGAATGCTGATACCATCGTTGTTGATGTTGGATTAAGTTTTGTTGACGGTAAAACTCGTGGCGACGTGGCGCCTGAGGTGTTTGAATGCTGCAAAGCGGTTACTCCCGTTCCCGGAGGAGTTGGGCCGGTTACTCGCGCTGTG
>CAYYTD010000078.1:0-6246 GCA_964474475.1 uncultured Oscillospiraceae bacterium
CATGAACAAGCTGCGCGCACACGGCATCAAGGTGTACAAGCATTACAACATCGATGGTTACCCGCAAAACGTGTCCCACATTGTGTCTGCCGATGGCTTTGGCAAAAACGAGTATGTGGAAACTTCTCGCCGAATAGTGGTGGTCACGGCGCCCGGTCCGGGCAGCGGCAAAATGGCAACCTGCCTTTCGCAAATGTACCACGATTCCCTCCGCGGCATCAAGTCGGGCTACGCCAAGTTCGAAACCTTCCCCGTGTGGAATTTGCCCCTCAATCACCCCGTCAATATCGCTTACGAAGCCGCCACGGCGGACCTCAACGATGTCAACATGGTCGATCCTTGGCATTTGCAAGCTTACGGCAAGGCGTGTGTCAATTACAATAGAGACGTGGACGTTTTCCCCGTACTCAACGCCATTTTCACCAAGGTTCTGGGTTCTTCCCCCTACAATAGTCCCACCGATATGGGCGTAAATATGGCAGGATACTGCATCACGGACGAAGAAGCGTGTGCCGAAGCCTGCCGTCAGGAGATTATTCGCCGCTACCTTGCCGCCAAAACTCTCGTGCGCAAGGGGCTGGGCAACAACGCCGTGGTGGACAAGCTTGATTTGGTCATGAGCAAAATGGGGCTTGCGGAAACGGATCGCAAAGTGGTGGTAGCCGCACGAAAGTTCGCTGCCGAGCGTAACTGTCCTGCCGCCGCAATCGAACTGCCGGACGGTCGCATCGTCCTTGGCAAAACGTCGCAGCTCTTGGGTTGCGCCTCCGCCGTCATGCTCAACGCTCTCAAGGCGCTGGCAGGCCTGCCGGACGTAAAACTCATCTCCCCCTCCGCCTTGGAGCCCATTCAGCAGCTCAAAACGGGCATTTTGGGCGATCCTGTTGCGGAATTGCACATCGACGAAGCCCTCATTGCTCTTTCCGGTTCGGCATCCGTCAATCCCATGGCGGAATTAGCTTTGGCAAAGCTGGGCGATTTGCGCGGCTGCCAAATACACACCACAGTCATTCCTCCTCATGCCGACGACAAAATTTTCTACAAATTGGGCATGCAAGCCACTGCCGATCCCGTCTATTCCACCAAACGAATTTACTTCAATTAGTCGTTTTTTGTGTTGATTAGCTGATTTTTGGTATTCGATAGGTTGATTTTTCAATACTTGCAGGCAGTTTTTGCACAGGGAGTTACTCGATTCTCCTGCCCGATTAGCCGTCTTTTCGGCATGAAACTAACCGTTTTTTTAGTATGGAATTAACCGTATTTTTCGGCTTTTATAGTCTGTTTTTCAGTAAATAATTTCACAAGGCAACCTCGTCAAGGTTGCCTTTTTCGTTATACGTAGCCAATTTTTTGTTGCCATTTACGGCATTTTTGTCCGTCGGTGTCGTTTTTTTCCATTTGCATTTGTTTTAATCGTCACTTGCATTTGATTTTTTGCCACTTGCATTTATTGTTTTTCTGCCACCATTGACTTTTTCACTGCACGGTTTTTTTAAGGGGTTCGGCTTTTCGTGATCTCTTTCCGTAGGCGGTTTTTGTTCTTTGCGGCGTGGGTTTTCTTTCTTTTGTGCGGTTTTCAATTTCCCTTGCGTGTAGGATATTTGTCCAAGCTTTTACATATCCTAAATGTATGAACAAACCAAGCAACAATTTCATTTCGGGCGCACTCGTGCTCAGTTTAGGCGGCTTGCTTGCCAAGGTTTTGGGCGCGCTGTACCGCATTCCACTCACAAACGTCATCGGCAGTTACGGCATGGGACTGTATCAGTTGGTTTTCCCTGCCTACATTTTGTTTCTCACCGTGGCACAGGCAGGCGTACCCGTTGCCCTTTCCAAGCTCATTGCCGAGCGCAATCAGCTGGGCGATGCCACGCAGGGGCGCAAAATTTTCAAGTTTTCCTTTTTGTGTCTGCTGCTTTCGGGTGCGGCGTGTGCGGCTTTGCTTGCCGCATTGTCGGGGGTAATTTCGCACGCACAGGGCAATTTGCACACGCAACGTGCCTTTTTGGTCATCGCTCCTGCGCTGCTGTTCATTCCCGTCACCAACGTTCTCAAGGGATACTTTCAGGGCAATATGAACATGGTTCCGTCGGGTGTCACCACGGTAATCGAGCAGGTAGTCAAGCTGGTGGTGGGGCTGGTGCTGGCAAATAGATTCATGCCCGACGTCGACAAAGCCGTGTTGGGAGCGGTATTTGCCATCACCGTGAGCGAATTCGGCTCTTTCGCCATCATGGCAACCGTTTACGTGGTCCACGCCAAGCGGCGCTCTTTGCCGCGGACACGTTTGTGCCGTGAGGACTATCCGCAGGTATTTTCGCAGGTGTTTTCTTTGGCTGTACCCGTCGCACTCGGGGGCTTCGTAATGCAAACTTCGCAGGTTATCGATTCCGTTATGGTTGTAAACCTGCTCACCGTGCCCAACGCCACTTCCAAGTACGGCTTGTGGACGGGCCCCGTCAATTCCATGCTCGGCTTGCCCGTCGCTTTGTCGGGCGGTGTAGCCGTTTCCGCCCTGCCGGACATCACCAAAACCTTTTGTTCGGGAAACAAAAGTCAAATGCAGCACTCTTACGATACGGCAATCAAGCTCACGCTGGTCATCGTCTTACCCTGCGCCTTCGGGCTCATTGCCCTGTCCAAGCCCATTTTGTCCCTGCTCTATTCAGGGCTACCCCAGCAAGAAATCTCCGTTGCGGCAACGTTGCTGTCCCTGTCGGGGCTGTCGGCGGTGTTTTTGGCAATTTTGCAAACGGCGGTATCGGTGTGTCAGGCAACGGGCAAGCCTTACGCTTCGGTGGTCATCGTGTCCCTTTCGGTGGTGGTCAAGGCGGCAGTTAATTTGTTACTGTTGCCCAATCCCAAAGTAAATATTTACGGCGCCGCAATTTCCGAAACTTTGTGCTATCTTTTTGCCACGGTATGTGTTATAATTTATTTGAAAAGAAAAATAGGGCTCAAAGTAGACGTCGCGCGATGCGTAATCAAGCCGCTTGCGGCAAGCGCGTGCATGGCGTTGTTCATCACTTTGGCGTTGGCATTTGCCAAAGGCGTAGTTTCGTCACCCGTGGGCACATTGTGTCTAATTGCGGCGGCAGGTTGCGTCTATTTGGCGGCAATATGGCTTCTCAAAACTTTCCAAAGTAGCGAGCTGCCCAAGTTCGGGGCAAAGTCGCCCTCGGCAGATTAGTTTTTTGTGCTTGTTGCCTGCGCCAAATTCGTCGAGCCCGCAAAGGGGTTTAACATGATTATTGCAGTAGGAATGGGGCGCAAGGCAGGCGACTTAACTTTAGACGGTGCCGAGGCAATTGCCAAGGCGGACGTAGTCGTCGTCAAATCTCGGCACACTCACGCGTGGGATGCCGTGTCACGCATACGCAGCGATGCACTTTCTTGCGACGACTTGTACCTGCAAGCCGCCGATTTCGACGAGCTAAACGAGTCCATTATTCGTTATCTTCATTCATTCGGCAGCAAAAAGGTGGCTTTTTGCGTTGTTGGCGAAGGTTCCGACGACACCACGGTGCAAAAGATGGATGGTGTCAAGGTGGTGTGCGGCGTGCCGCTGCACGGAGTGGTTGCTCAAAATAATTTTGCCGCAGGTACGGCAGTTTACACCGCGGCGGAGTTTTTGTCCGCACGGCGCATTTCGCCCCGTCCCACCGTCGTCAAGTGTATCGACGACAAGTACGTGGCAAGCGAAGTTCAGCTCAAGTTGCTAACCGCTTTCGATGTCGATGCCAAGGTGGTCATCGGCGGAGCAAGGGCGAAGCAAACCACCGTAGGCGAACTGTTGCGCCACAAGTTCGATTATCAAACGACAATTTACGTTTTCCCCGGCGATTTACCCGCCAAAGAGGTTTTCGACTACTACGATTGTGCCGATGTCTTGCAAATTTTGCGTAGCGAACACGGCTGCCCGTGGGATAGGGAACAAACGCACAAGTCTATTATCAAAAACGTGATAGAGGAAGCTTACGAGCTGGCAAACGCCCTGCAAAACGACGACCTGCCCAACGTGGTAGAAGAGCTGGGTGATTTGCTCATGCAGGTGCTTTTCCACGTCGAAATTGCCGAGGAGGATGGCGAATTTACCGCCACGGACGTTTACACGGCGCTGTGCCGCAAGCTTATCGACAGGCACCCTCACGTTTTCGGCAACGTTGCCGCAAGCACGGCAGAGCAGTCGCTGGACGTCTGGAACGCTCAAAAGCGTAAAGAACACAAAATCAACGATACCGCGCAAAACGTTCTCGACGTTCCCGTCGGCATGTCGGCACTCATGCGCAACCAAAAAATTCAGTCCCGCGCCGCCAAGGGTGGGTACGAATTCGAAAGCGTTGCTCAAATGGTCAGCAAGGTTCAAGAAGAACTGCAAGAGTTTTTGCAGGCACAGGGGGACGACAAACTCATGGAAGGGGGCGACTTGCTCCACGCCGTCGTCAGCCTGTTGCGTATGCATCACGTAGATGCCGAAAGCGCCCTTTTGGCATCTACGGACAAGTTCGTGCGTAGGGTAGTGGAGTGCGAAAGGCTTTTGTCCTTGCAGGGCAAGCAACTGCCGCAGCTCACTATGGAGCAGTTTGACGAAATCTGGGCAGAGGTGAAGCGCAATGTCGGCTGACGTAGTTGCACCCAAGCAAGGCTTTTCGGTAGTGGACGGGTTGTTTAAAGATGCTTCGGCGCGTACGGTCCTTGCCCCCATGGCAGGGTACACCGATCCTGCGTTTAGGGCAATTTGTTCAAGTTACGGCGCAGCTTTAACGGTCACGGAGATGGTCAGTAGCAAGGCAATCACCATGAACAACGCCAACACCAAGTCCCTTTTGCTGCGCGTGGACGATTCTTCTCCCTCCTTTTGCCAAATTTTCGGTCACGAACCGTTTGTAATGGCGCAAAGCGTGCAAATAGAGGAAATGAAGCGTTACGAAGGCATCGATATCAACATGGGCTGCCCCGTCCGCAAAATCGTCGGCAACGGAGATGGCTCCGCACTGCTGGAAAATCCCACTTTGGCAAGCAAGTGCATTCAAGCCGTCAAGCTTGCAATAGGCAGCAAACCCCTTTCCGTCAAGTTTCGGCTGGGCGTGGACGAGTCCTCTCACGCCGTCGACTTTGCCAAGATGTGCCGCGATAGCGGTGCCGACTTCATCACCGTGCATTTTCGCACGCGCAAGCAGATGTATTCAGGCAAGGCGGATTTTACTCTTCTGCCGCAAATTGCCGCCGTGGGCTTGCCTGTCATCGCCAACGGAGACGTCGCAACTCGGCAGGACTATTTGCGTTTGGTGGATTTGGGTGCTTACGGTGTTGCCGTCGGTCGCAACGCAGTGGGGCGGCCGTGGATTTTTTCCGAAATCGCCGGCAGGCAGTACGATGCCGACGTTATCAAGGTTCTTCGCCTGCACACGGAGGTTTTGCAACGCTACTTGCCGCAGCGTGTCGTCAACAACGAAATGAAAAAGCACGTCGTGTGCTACCTCAAGGGGATGCGCGGCGCCAAGGCGGCAACGGTCGCCGTCATGACAAGCCACTCGGTGGAAGAAATGCTTTCCGTAGTGCAAAATTTCCTCAATTCCCCCCAAGACTGATTTTGCAGGGAGGTTTTATCGCGGCAATTGCTTTTTGCTCGTTAATACGCATTTTTGCCCATTTTTGTGCGTTTTTTGTGCGTAAACAAGCATTTTAGTGCATTTTTCGCACATCAACGAACCACTGCGCTCGTTTTAGCACACTTGTAACCTGTCAATAGGAACTCTAGTTCCCTTCGCGGGCCTTTCGCATTGTTTTTGCGGCAATCGCACCGCTTTGGTAGGTGAATTTTTCCGCCAAACGGGTGTTTTGTTTGCAAAATTTAATTATATAAATATTCAGCCGTAAGCGTTTGCGGTTTAGGAGAAAACATGAAGATACACATCGTTTTAGTAGAGCCGGAAATTCCTCAAAACACCGGCAACATCGTCCGCACTGCAGCTGCAACGGGCAGCACCGTGCACTTAATTCGCCCTCTCGGGTTCGACACCAGCGACAAAATGCTCAAACGCGCCGGGTTAGATTACTGGAAGGACTGCGAAATTCACTATTGGGATAGCTTTGCCGCCTTGCACGACGAGTACGCTGGCAAGCCCTTCTACTATTTTTCTACCAAAGCGCAGCAAAGTCACGCCACCCCTTCTTACGAAGAGGAAGTTTTTCTCGTTTTCGGTAAGGAAACCAAGGGCCTGCCGGAAGAGCTCATTCAGG
>CAYYTD010000079.1:0-6184 GCA_964474475.1 uncultured Oscillospiraceae bacterium
GTTAAATTTTATCTACGGAGATAACGTACTATGGCTCAACTTACTATGGATAAATTAGTGAATTTGGCAAAAGGCAGAGGATTTGTGTATGCCGGCAGCGAAATTTACGGCGGGCTGTCAAATTCGTGGGATTACGGTCCTCTTGGCGTTGAATTGAAAAACAATATCAAACAAGTTTGGTATAGAAAATTTGTAAAAGAAAATCCGTATAACGTCGGTTTGGACAGCGCTATACTGATGAACCCGAAAACGTGGGAAGCATCCGGACACCTTGGAGGATTTTCCGATCCTTTGATGGATTGCAAAAGTTGCAAAACGCGTTACCGTGCAGACAACCTTATTGAGGAATATCAAGCAAAACACGGAGAGGACGTTCCCGTTGCATCAATGAGCAACGAACAAATGGAAGCTTACATTGTTGAGCATCAAATACACTGCCCCGTGTGCGGAAAATGCGACTTTACTCCTATCCGCAAGTTCAACTTGATGTTCAAAACCTTCATTGGCGTAACGGAAAACAGCACTTCAACCGTTTACCTTCGCCCCGAAACGGCACAAGGCATTTTTGTAAACTTCAAAAATGTGTGCCGCACCACGCGCCGCAAGATTCCGTTTGGTATAGGGCAAGTCGGCAAATCTTTCCGCAACGAAATTACTCCCGGAAACTTCATTTTCCGCATTAGAGAATTTGAACAAATGGAATTGGAGTTTTTCTGCAAACCCGGAACGGATTTGGAATGGTTTGAGTACTGGAAAAACTTCTGCAAACAATGGCTACTCGACTTGGGCATGAAAGAAGAAAACTTGCGCCTTAGAGATCACGACAAGGAAGAATTGTGCTTCTACAGCAAAGCCACTACCGACTTTGAAGTTAAGTTTCCCTTTGGTTGGGGCGAATTATGGGGTATTGCCGACCGTACCGACTACGACTTGACGTGCCACAGCAAGGTTTCGGGACAATCTCTCGACTACACCGACCCCGTAACTGGAGAAAAGTACATTCCTTACGTAATCGAGCCGAGTCTCGGTGCAGACAGAGCTTTCCTTGCATTTTTAACGAATGCTTACGAGGAAGAGGAAGTTGGCGAAGGGGACGTACGCGTGGTATTGCACCTTCACCCCGAACTTGCCCCCATCAAGGCTTGCGTGTTGCCCCTTTCCAAAAAGCTATCTGAAAAGGCAACGGAAATTTATACCGATTTGCTTAAAGAATTTACATGCGACTACGACGAAGCAGGCAGCATAGGCAAGCGCTATCGCCGTCAGGACGAAATCGGCACACCTTACTGCATTACCGTAGACTTTGACACCGAAACAGACGGTTGCGTAACCGTTCGCGACAGAGATACGATGCAACAAGAGCGCATTCCCCTTGCCGAATTGAAGCAATATTTGCGCGATAGAATATTTATTTACTAAAAACGTCATTTAAGCGTTGCCGAACGAAATCGGCAACGCTTTTTATTTTCAGCCACCAATAAACGACAATTTACACATATTTTTGTTCGTTCTATCATTGCAAATAATTGCAATTTTTGGTATAATACGTTTGCTGTGATTAACAAGCTGTTAACAACACAAAATACTAGCCGAACGACGGCAACAATTTGGTTGCGACTGCCGCAATCGACAGCAATTAGCTTGACTTTGTACCAACTAAATCGAGCAAAGAACAATAATAGCCCACACGAGGAATTAACATGGATATCAATTTAAAACTCACACAAGAATTAGATGTAGACAAATGGCAGGTAGATGCTGCGGTTAACCTTATTGACGAAGGAAACACCATTCCCTTTATTTCGCGTTACCGCAAAGAAGCCACCGGCAGCCTAAACGACGAGCAACTTCGCAAACTGCACGAACGCCTTACCTATTTGCGCAATCTTGAAGAAAAGAAGGCACAAGTAATTAAAAGCATAGACGAACAAGGCAAGCTCACGGACGAATTGCGTGCCGAAATTGAAGCAGCCGAAACGCAAGTGGCTGTAGACGACTTGTATCGTCCGTATCGTCCCAAACGTCGCACACGCGCAACGATAGCAAAGGAACTCGGACTTGAGCCTCTTGCCATGGAAATACTTTTGCAACAGACAACGTTGAACGCCAAAGAGCTTGCTTTGCCTTACATAAACGAAGAAAAGGGCGTAAAAAACGAAAAAGCGGCGTTACAAGGCGCTTTGGACATAATTGCTGAAATCATATCCGACAATGCCGACTACCGCAAGGCTATTCGCGACCTTACTTACAGCCTTGGCAAAGTCACCTCGACGGCGAAAAATCCCGACGTGAAAACCGTGTACGATAATTACTACAAGTACGAAGAGGCTATTCCTCAAATGGCAGGCCATCGCGTGCTTGCAGTAAATCGCGGCGAAACGGAAAAGGTACTTACCGTAAAAATAATGGCGCCCGTTGAGCTGATTACCGATTACCTCACACGCCACGTAATAACCAACTCAGCAAACAAAACCACCACTCCTCTATTGGAGCTTGCCATTGCCGACAGTTACGCTCGCTTAATTGCACCGAGCATCGAAACGGAAATACGCAATATGCTTACCGACAAAGCCGAAGAGGGAGCAATTTCCGTATTCGGCAAAAACTTGGAACAGTTGCTCATGCAACCGCCCATCGTGGAAAAAGTGGTTTTGGGCTGGGACCCTGCATTCCGTACGGGCTGCAAACTTGCCGTTGTTGATGCAACCGGAAAGGTTATTGACACCACCGTTATTTATCCTACCGCGCCCACCACTCCCGAAAAAATTGCAAAAGCCAAGAAAACGCTCGTTCAACTCATCACCAAGCACAAAGTTAACCTTATTTCGCTTGGTAACGGCACAGCAAGCCGCGAAAGCGAACAAATAATTGTAGATTTGATTAAAGAAACGGGATTGCCCGTTCAATACGTTATAGTTAACGAAGCAGGGGCATCGGTGTACTCGGCAAGCAAACTTGCAACAGTTGAGTTCCCCGACTTTGACGTTGGACAGCGTAGTGCAGCAAGCATTGCACGCCGCTTGCAAGATCCCCTTTCGGAACTTGTAAAAATCGACCCGAAATCTATCGGCGTAGGTCAATACCAGCACGATATGAATCAAAAGAAACTCGGCGAAACGTTGGAAGGCGTAGTTGAAGACTGCGTAAACAAAGTAGGCGTTGACCTTAACACCGCCTCCGCCCCTTTGTTGCAATATATTTCCGGCGTGTCGTCCACCATTGCAAAGAATATCGTTTCTTACAGGGAACAACACGGCAAATTTACCGACAGGCAACAACTGCTGAACGTTGACAAATTGGGAGCAAAAGCGTTTGAACAATGCGCAGGCTTTTTGCGCATATCCGACGGCGACAATCCGTTGGATGCCACAAGCGTTCACCCCGAAAGCTACGAAGCAACCGAGCAGCTAATGCAAAAACAACACATTTTGCCCGAACAAATCGGCAAGCTGAGCGGACTATCTAAAACGATAGTCAACTACAAAAAACTTGCGGACGAACTTGGAATAGGCGAATTGACTCTTCGCGACATAGTGAACGAACTGGAAAAGCCTGCCCGTGACCCGCGCGACGAAATGCCAAAGCCTATTTTGAGAACAGACGTGCTTGAAATGAAAGATTTGAGAGAAGGCATG
Organism: uncultured Oscillospiraceae bacterium; assembly: GCA_964474475.1. Taxonomy (GTDB): domain Bacteria; phylum Bacillota; class Clostridia; order Christensenellales; family CAG-314; genus Fimimonas. The sequence goes on from CAYYTD010000079.1 coordinate 3,636, forward strand.
CAGCTTAAAGGCACGGTACGCAACGTAATTGACTTTGGCGTATTTGTAGACATAGGCGTGCACCAAGACGGTTTGGTTCACGTTTCACAAATGTCTTCGACTAAATTTGTAAAACACCCTCTTGAAGTGGTTAAAGTTGGCGACGTTGTAGACGTGAAAGTACTTGCCGTTGATATGGACAAAAAACGCATAAGCTTAACGATGAAAATATAGTTTGTTCGTTCTATCACAACACGCCACGCACGAATAGTTTTTAATTAAAACTTGCCTACAAATATTCTGCCGCAAGCTAATAATACAAATCCCGCGCTCGAAGTTAAATCTATAGACAAGCAATAAAGCAAACGACTTGTGACAAAGAGCAACGCAACGATATAATGAAAAACACAAAAGGGCTTTCCGCCGTAACTTGGCGGAAAGCCCTTTTTAGTAATAAAAAGCGGCTGTCGCACAAGCAACAACCGCATTTTTTGCATATAACGATCTCGGCAATTATCTCTTGGAGAATTGAGGAGATTTGCGGGCCTTTTTCAAGCCGTACTTCTTTCTTTCCTTCATACGAGGATCGCGAGTTAAGAAACCGTTCTTTTTGATGATGGCCTTGTCTTCGCCTGCCAAAACAAGTGCGCGAGCGATACCGTGACGAATAGCACCGGCTTGTCCGGTATATCCGCCGCCGACAACGTTAACTTCTACGTCGTACTTGGTGAGGCTGTCCGTAACCATCATGGGTTGACGAACGATGTATTTCAACGTGTCAAGACCAAAGTATTCGTCGATGGAACGCTTATTGATGGTAATAACGCCCGTTCCTCCGGGGATAACTCTAACTCTTGCAATAGACTTTTTACGTCTGCCTGTAGCCCAAAATTGAACTTTCTTTTTAGCTGTAGCTTTTGCCATTGTTAGTTACCTCCTTAGTTCAACACCAGCACTTCAGGCTGTTGAGCTTCGTGCTTGTGTTCTGCGCCCTTGTAAACGCGAAGTTTCGTGAGCATTTTTCTTCCCAAACTGTTGTGAGGAAGCATACCCTTTACGGCCTTCATCATAGCGAAATCGCTACGTTCTGCCATAAGCTTGGAATACTTGACTTGTTTGAGATGACCCGGTCTGGGAGAGCGACGAACGTACATTTTTTGTTCGAGCTTTTTACCCGTCAAAACAACTTTGTCGCAATTGATAACGATTACGAAATCACCTGTGTCAACGTGCGGAGTAAACGTGGGCTTGTTTTTGCCACGAAGAATTGCAGCAACTTGGCTTGCAACTCTACCGAGGGGCATGCCTGCGGCATCCACTACGTACCATTTTCTTTCAACGGCTTCTTTTTTAGCCACAAAAGTCTTAACCATAATGTAATTTTCTCCTGATATTTAAGATAAACGCTGTTCACGGTTGAACAATTATCGCCAGTGGAAATGCGATTTAGACAACGCAGAGCTTAAAATACGTTGCCGAATTATTCACAGCCTTTCTATTATACAAATAGCTTTGAGAATTGTCAACTGAATTACGAAAATTTTTCGCGCCATATGTAAAGTTGTACTCACCGACACGGCGATTAGTCTTCACAATCCAAATGCGACAAGCGACCAAACCTCGCTACGCGTTATTCGAGCAGCCAAAACAGCCTTTTGCAAAGCAGTTTTGCTGTTAACGCTGCTATTGCTTGGACGATTTATTCTTTTTTTGATTGATTTTTTTGAGACGCAATTTGCAATATATCATCAAAAACGGAACGAAAACTATCAACAAGGGCAAAATAACGATGATCAAAATCCAAGTTAATACACTCCTCACCGAACTGCTCAACATGAAGAAATAATCCTTACGCCGTTCGTCGTCAAAAATGAAATATATCGACACGGACGTTGCAAATATCACGCTTGCTATTAAACAGCCCAAGCTAATCAATCGGCAGTCGTATGCCCTGCCGCCGAAATCGGCGAAATAGGACAGTATTAAAAAAGCTGCAGAAGCCAAGATGATTATTGTTACGGCTGCCATTATCGTCATGGGAAATGAAAATTCTTTTTTCTTCATAAGCCAATGTTCCTCGTGATGTTTGTTATCCTTTACACTACTGCCCCAAAGAGCCTAATAGTACACTTTTTCTAAAGTAAGCCCCTTTGCTGGCAAAGTTTTTATTGCAAGTCTTTCGCCGTTCAGCATACGTTCAACGTCAACAATTCCGTACTTTCCCTTGCCTACGTCGACGAGCAAACCGCACATGTTGCGTACTTGATTGTACAAAAATGCGTTGCCGTTGATTACGAATTCTATCACGTCGTCGTGTGCAAGCACGTCAAAAGTGTTAATGGTGCGAACGGTACCCTTCAAATTGCTACCGCTGTTTTGAAAAGCCTGAAAATCGTGAGTTCCTGTGAGCAATGCCGCAGATTCTTTCATTGCATCGACATTGAGAGGCTTGTAAACCTGAAAATGGTCTCTATCCAATAGCGGGCGGCGCGTAGGCGATACGTAAACCTGATACTTGTACGTTTTAGACTTTGCCGAAAACCTTGCATCGAAGTCTTGCTGAACTACTT
>CAYYTD010000080.1:0-6025 GCA_964474475.1 uncultured Oscillospiraceae bacterium
GAAACATCCTCACGGCGATGGGACTATCACCTATACCGAGCTTAAGGGCGACGTAAGATTTGAAGAGGTTACTTTCGGCTACGAGCCCGACAAGACTGTTTTGCACGACGTGTCGCTGTATGCCTATCCGGGACAAAAAATTGCTTTCGTTGGATCGACGGGAGCAGGAAAAACCACGATTACAAACCTTATTAACCGTTTTTACGATGTTCCCGACGGAAAAATTAGGTACGACGGCATCAATATCAACAAGATTAAAAAGGCCGATTTGCGTCGCAGTCTTGGCATGGTGCTTCAAGATACGCACTTGTTTACGGGCACGGTAATGGACAACATTCGTTACGGAAGGTTGGACGCAACGGACGAAGAGTGTATTGCTGCGGCAAAATCGGCAAATGCGCATCAATTCATTATGCACTTGCCAAACGGCTACAACACCATGCTCACGCGTGACGGCGAAAATTTGTCGCAAGGTCAGCGCCAGTTAATTGCCATTGCACGCGCAGCAGTTGCCGATCCTCCCGTGCTTATTTTGGATGAAGCAACGAGCAGCATCGACACGCGTACCGAATGGCTCATCGAAAAGGGCATGGATGCTCTCATGGAAGGGAGAACCACATTTGTTATTGCTCACAGATTGTCAACCGTGCGCAACAGTAACGCAATAATGGTGCTTGAACATGGCAAAATCATCGAGCGTGGTGACCACGACGACTTGATCGCTCAACGCGGCAAATATTATCAGCTTTACACTGGTATGTTCGAACTGTCGTAACGTGGTTGAAGTTAGGCTCGAACAAATTAAATTTTAATAGGTTTGCACAAAACGGAACGGATCTCAAAAATGCTTTGCGGTCCGTTTTTTTTGAGCAACAAAACGGTGTGCGTTAGTTGATGCTCCCAGTGTTGTGTTTGCAGTAACATTCGATATTTTTTATCGGTTTATAAGAATAACTTTGACGGCATAATTGAAGTTTATGGACAATTTTCGGGCGCGTATTTACAAATGGTTTTCCTTATGATAAAATATAACAAAATAAGATGGATCAGTATATCTTGCACAAAAAGGCGTGCGTTACGCGTTTTAAGCGAGAAGGTTGGATTCGTCGTAAAAAGGAGAGCGGTATAGTGAAGACGTTTAAAGGTGGTTTTCATATCCCTGAAAACAAATACTTGGCCGAGCATGCCGAAATAGAGCAAATGCCCATCGTGCCTGAATACTTCGTATCGCTGTCGCAACACATCGGCAAACCTGCCGAGTGCTTGGTTGCGGCAGGAGACGTCGTAGTCGAAGGGCAAATGATCGCCCGTGCAAGCGGTGCGGTGTCGGCAAACGTATTTTCTCCGGTATGCGGAGAGGTCGTCGGTATTGAAAAGCGTTGCAATGCGCAAGGTGCGTTGGTAGACTACGTTCACATCAAGTCTAACGGAGAGCAAAACGTAGTTACGTTGCCAAAGTTAGAAAACCCCACGCGCGAGCAGATTATTGCAAGAATTGCCGAGGCAGGAATTGTCGGTATGGGCGGCGCAGGATTTCCGGCGGCGGTAAAAGCACAACCGAGGGAACCCGTTGACACGCTTATTATTAACGCTGCGGAATGCGAACCCTAGTTGTGCCGAGATAATCGCTTGATGATCGAACGTACGGAAGAATTCATTGAAGGCGTGCGTTTGCTTGCAGAAGCTTGCAACGTAAAACAGGTCATTATAGGCATTGAGGCCAACAAGCCGGAGGCTTATTCTGCATTGATGTGCGTTGACGGTGTGGTTGCCGAAGATCAGCCGAGGGGAGAATCGGACATAGTCGTGGTGCTTCTAAAGCCAAAGTATCCGCAAGGTGCCGAAAAAACTCTCGTTTATGCTTGTACCAAGAGGGTAATTCCCGTTGGCAAACTGCCTTCGGCCGTCGGCTGTGTCGTATTTAGCGTTAGCACTGCTTACGCAGTGAGAGAAGCAGTGGTAAACGGCACCCCTTTGTACAAAACGGTAATGACGATAACGGGCAGGGGTATCAACACACCCAAAAACGTTGAAGTCAGAACGGGTACACCGATTGGCGCGGTTGTAGATTTTTGCGGTGGATTGTTGGAAGACACGGTCAAGATCTGTTGCGGCGGCCCCATGATGGGATTTTCGCTTGTCGATACCGAAGTTGCCACAACCAAAACGAGCGGCGGCTTTTTGGCGTTGACGGAAAGGGAAATTAACAAGGTAATGCCGTCGGCGTGCATTCGCTGCGGTAGATGCGCCGACCACTGTCCCATGAAGCTTACGCCAATGTTGATTGATTTTTATACCGAGGCAGGGAATACGGAAAACGCTATCAAGTACGGAGCATTGAACTGCTTTGAATGCGGAACGTGTGCGTACGTGTGTCCTGCAAGGCGTCCGATAGTGCAAAACGTACGCATTAGCAAAATGAGAGCAAAGGAGAAAAAATAACATGAAAACGGTTAATTCTTGTTCTCCTCACGTAAAGGGTGCTGCTACAACTCGCAGAATAATGATTGATGTTTGCATAGCGTTAATTCCTTCGTGTATTGCAGGTTGTTGGCTATTAGGCATACAATCACTGCTGGTGTTGGCAATAGCAACGCTGTCGGCGGTGGCAAGCGAAATAGTATTTCGTTTGTGCGTCAAGGTGCCCATCAAGCAGATATTAGAGGAGTTTGATTTTACGTCCGTAGTAACGGGTTTGATAATAGGCATGAACATGTACCCCGATTCCAAGTGGTACGCACCCATGCTTGCAAGCGTTTTTGCCATCGTCGTGGTCAAGATGCTTTTCGGCGGAACGGGCAAAAATATAGTGAACCCTGCCGTTGCCGGAAGAATTTTCGCCTTCATGTCTTTTGGAGCGGCTTTCGGCGGCAGTTATGCGGCAAACGCATTGTATTCTTCTCAAATAAGCGGAGAAGTGTGTTACAAGATTGAAGAAGGAATCCAAATTGGAGCAACTCCTTTGGAGGCTTTGTTGAAGCCGTCCGGCAGCGTGGTTAGTAATCTTACCAATTTCGATTTGTTCATGGGTACGGGCGTGTACGGAGCCATAGGCGAAGTGTGCAAGCTTGCGCTCGTGGTAGGCGGAGTTTATCTCGTCCTCAGGGGCGTATTGAATTTCCGTTGGCCCATAGTGTACGTGGCGGTTACGGCTGCAACCACGTTGGTTATCAATTGGATAACGATGGGTACTTTTGCCGAAGCAATTGCAACGGTTTTGCCGTCAATTTTATCCGGTGGATTGATTTTCGGCGCAATATTTATGGCTACGGACTATGTTACTACGCCGGCAACCAAGGCAGGCAACTATTTGTACTTTACACTTATGGGTATTTTGACCGCGGTGTTGAGGTACGCAACGAAGGGCGAAGTGGTTTCGTTTGTGATACTGCTCATGAACATACTCGTTCCGCTTATAGATATGTACGTGGTGCGCAAACCTTTCGGATATCAAAAACCGCAAAAGGAGGCCAAATAGTATGGAAGAGAAAAAAGAAAAGTTCGGCGTTGAAGCTGTAAAAACCGTTGCTATTTTGGTTGCCATTTGCGTTGTGTGTGCGTTTATTTTGGCACTGTGTAACGACGTGTTTTACGTATCTCCGCAAGAGTTGACGGCACGCAAGCTTAAAACGGTGTATCCTGAGTTTGAAATGGACGACTCATTTGACGGGCAACTTAATCAAGAGTTTTCCGTCCACGCCGAATACGGCACAGTTACGGAAGTTTATCGGTCTAAAGACGGAGCGTACGTAATTAAAGCTGTGGGTAAAGGCGGTTACGGAGAAAAAGGTGTTGACGTGCTTGCATCACTAAAAGACGGATGTATTGCCGGTTGGACCGTTACAGATTGGCGGGGTGAAACTCTTTCTTCTAATTTTACGTCCAAACATTTTTCCACTTGGTACGTGGGTTCTCCGTCCGATCGCGTTTTCAGTGCGAGCACCGACGGACTGGTTTCGGGAACTACGATGTCAAGTAAAGCAATAGCAAACGCAATGAACGCCATTTGTTACTATTACAACAACGTTCTAAGCGCGCAAAAGGAGGTGTAGCCCATGAAAATGCAACGTTTCAAGCAAATTGCTTTGGACGGAGTAATAAGGCAAAATCCCACGTTTAGGCTGGTGTTGGGCACGTGTCCTACCCTTGCGCTCACGGTGGGTGCATCGGCTTGTTTGGGTATGGGGGCCGCCGTTACTTTCGTGCTGGTTTGCAGCAATATCATCATCTCGTTACTTCGAAATATAATTCCTGACAAGGTGCGTATTCCTTGCTTTATCGTCATCATTGCTACGTTCGTTACGGTAGTGCGTATGGCTATGAGCGCCTACCTGCCCGATTTGTACGACAGCTTGGGTGTATATTTGCCACTAATCGTCGTTAACTGTATCATTCTTGGGCGCGCCGAAAGCTTTGCATCGCAAAACCCTGTGGGCGAAAGTGCGCTTGATGGGCTGTTTATGGGTATAGGCTTCACCTTGGCACTTACAACCATGGGTGTCGTTCGTGAAATTCTCGGCAAGGCAAGCGTGTTTGGAGTAGAATTGTGGGATCCCGAAGTGTTTTCCATTAGGTTCTTCAGTTCTGCAGCAGGCGCATTCTTAACATACGGAACGTTTATTGCCATTTTCACACTGTGTTACAACGCTGTGGAAAGGAAAAACGTATTAAAGCAAGCTGCGGCTCAACAAGCCGTTGTTCAACCAAAGGAGGAAGAGTAAATGGACGTATTTGCGATAATAATTTCTGCTCTGTTTGCCAATAACTTCGTTTTGGTGCAATTCTTGGGTATTTGCCCATTCTTGGGCGTATCCAAAAAGCCGGGTTCCGCATTAGGTATGGGCTTGGCGGTAACGGCAGTAATGGTAATTACCTGCGTCGTTACCTATCCTATTTACGTTTTCTTGCTTATTCCTCTCGGTTTGGAGTATCTTGAAATCATCGTGTTCATTTTGGTCATTGCCGCGTTGGTTCAAATGCTGGAAATGATTTTGAAAAAGTTCAGTCCTGGGTTGTATTCATCTTTGGGCATCTATTTGCCTTTGGTTACCACCAACTGTGCAATTTTGGGAATAGCCGAAACGGTTATTGCTACCGTTTCCACTGTGGAAAGCGCGCACTTTGCCTATTCGGGCACCATGTTTGGTAACACAGTTAACATAATGATGGCTATGAGCCTTGGCGAGGCAGTGCTGTCTGGCTTGTTTTACGGGCTTGGCTTCACTCTTGCCATCGTGCTTTTGGCGGGGCTTAGAAGCAAAGTTGACAAGTTGGAAATTGCCAAACCGCTCAAAGGATTCCCCATCACTATGATTACCGCGTGTTTCATGGCAATGGCGTTTTACGTGTTCACGCTAATATAGGAGGCGGATATGATTAATTTGTTGTTGTCATCGGGAAGAGATATTCAGTGGGGTACTCTTGCCGTTGCGGTAGGAATCATGGCTGCGTCGGCGTTGTTGCTTGGCGTGTGCATTATGCTTATTTCCAAACTATGTGCCGTAGAAGAAGACCCGCGAATTAAAGAAGTAGAAGGCTGCTTGGCAGGTGCCAACTGCGGCGCTTGCGGTTATGCAGGGTGTTCGGGCTATGCAAAAGCATTGGTAGAAGGAACTGCCAAGATGGATGCTTGCGGACAAACCGATTCGGAAAAGAAAAATCGTATTTGTGAAATTTTGGGTATAGAGTCGGATGCAAATTCCGAACCGACCGTTGCCGTTGTTGCATGTAGTGGCGGCGTGAGTTGCAAAGACCGTTTTGAATACGTAGGTGAAGGCAGTTGCTTGTCGCAAAACGCATTAAAAGGCGGCAGAAAGGCTTGTTTGGCGGGTTGTTTGGGCGGAGGCGATTGCAAAAAGGCCTGCCCGTACAGAGCAATCGACGTAACGAACGACCTTGCAAGCGTCAACCCCGATTTGTGTAAAAGTTGCGGTTTGTGCATTGCAACCTGTCCCAAAAAGTTGATTTATCGAGTGCCTGTTTCTGCCAAGTTTTACGTGGATTGTTATTCAAGCTGAAAAGGAAA
>CAYYTD010000081.1:0-3523 GCA_964474475.1 uncultured Oscillospiraceae bacterium
GTTCTTTTCGATGGAATTGTAACCGCAACCGCGACCAACGTACAACTCACAATTGAGAGAATAACCTTCTTCGATGGTGCAAATGTACAAATCGGGGTTGAGTACGTCCACCTCACAGTCTGTAATAATGTCGCCTGCGTGAACTTCACACGGACCGACCTTATTTATTGTAATTGTCTTTCTGAAGTCATTGTCTTCATTATCCGACTTCAAAGCCAAACGTTTGATGTTCAGGATGATGTCTGTAACGTCCTCTTTGACACCGGGAATAGTTGAAAACTCGTGCTGAACGCCATCGATTTTGAGGCCTACTACTGCTACGCCCGGCAATGCTGCAAGCAAAACACGTCTGAGTGCGTTGCCGAGAGTGATGCCGTAACCTCTTTCCAATGGTTCTGCAACGATTTTGATAATGCTGGCATTTTGCCCGCTTTCTTCAACTGTCATTACCGGTTTTTCTATTTCCATCATTGGACAACAATCTCCTTTATATTTATTTTTGAACTTACGCGGTTTAGCCGCGACAGTTGCCGAGCAGCCGCTTGTGCTGCCGCCCGACCTTTACGCCTTATGCGGCGCGTGCTACGTTTTGGTTATTTGGAGTACAATTCGACAATCATATGTTCAGCAATGTTCATATCGATGTCTTCTCTCGTGGGTTTAGCCAATACTTTGCCCGTAAGTTCTGCGGGTTCGAAGTCCAACCATTTGGGAAGGTTAGCCGGTTTTTTGGATTGTTTAAGTTCAACAAAAATGGGTTGTTCCTTTTTGTTTTCCTTAATGGAAACTACGTCGCCCACTTTGATTTGATAGCTGGGGATTGTGACGCGCTTTCCGTTTACCGTGATAAGACCGTGGTTAACGAACTGTCTTGCTTGGCTACGAGATACGCCGATACCCATACGGTAAACAACGTTGTCCAACCTTTGTTCAAGCAAAATAAGCATGTTTGCACCGGTTACGCCCTTGCTGCGCTCAGCAAGTTCGTAATACTTGTGGAATTGCTTTTCTTGAAGTCCGTAAATTCTCTTAGTCTTTTGTTTTTCTCTCAATTGAAGGCCGTATTCCGTAACCTTTTTGCGGCTATCGGCGTGCACTCCGGGGATTTTGCCACGTCTGGTCAACGCGCACTTGTCGGAATAGCATCTTTCTCCCTTGAGGAACAATTTGCATTTTTCACGTCTGCACTGACGGCAGTCTGCGCTTGTATATCTTGCCATTTCGTTATTCTCCTTTAACTATACTCTTCTACGCTTGGGAGGACGGCAACCATTGTGAGCAATGGGAGATACGTCGCGGATAAGCGTTACTTCGATTTCGGCGGTTTGCAATGCGCGAATTGCCGATTCACGACCTTGACCGGGTCCTTTTACGTACACTTCTACGGAACGAATGCCGTATTCTTTTGCGCCCTTAGCTGCAACTTCGGCTGCTTGTTGAGCGGCAAATGCCGTGCTTTTGCGTGAACCGCGGAAGCCAAGACTGCCTGCGCTGCACCAAGCAAGAGCGTTACCGTTCATGTCGGTGAAAGTTACGATTGTGTTATTGAAGGAAGCTTGAATATGAACTTGTCCCTTGTCAACTTTTCTTATGTCACGTCTTTTCTTGACAACTTTTTTACCTGCCATTATTCATTACCCCCTACTTTGCGGCCTTTTTACCACGAGAAACGGTACGTTTGGGACCTTTTCTGGTGCGAGCATTTTGCTTGGTGGATTGTCCACGAACGGGAAGTCCCTTTCTGTGACGAATTCCACGATAGGAGCCGATTTCAATTTGTCTTTTAATGTTCATAGAAACTTCACGACGAAGGTCACCTTCTACGTGCATGTTCTTTTCAATACAATCACGGATCTTCGATACGTCGTCCTCTGTAAGATCTTTAACGCGAGTATCGGGATTTACGCCTGTTTGAGCAAGTATTTGCTTAGCAGTTGTACGTCCGATTCCGTAAATGTAGGTCAAGCCGATTTCGATACGTTTTTCTCTGGGTAAATCTACACCGGAAATACGAGCCATTTGATTTTCTCCTTAAATGAATTTTGATTATTCTATGAGTATATTTCCACACTTTAGCGCACGGGAAGCCTACGTGGAATGATGTCCCCTGCGCGCATAGGTGATTGTATCCTAAGTTGACGCCACCGCGCAACGCTCTTCGGCAAGCCGAGTTGCCACTGCATCGGAAGCGAAACTTGTGGGCTTTTAGCCTTGTCTTTGCTTATGCTTTGGATATTTGGAACAAATAACCATAACCTTTCCGTTGCGTTTAATAACCTTGCACTTGTCGCACATCGGTTTTACTGACGGTTTTACTTTCATTTTGTCCTCCTTGACACGGGCTTAGCCCCGCAGTTATGTGAATGATTTTTCTGTTATTGTTGAACGCCCTTCGAGCGCCAGACTATTCTTCCCTTAGTTAGGTCGTACGGACTCATTTCCAACTTGACCGCATCACCTGGCAAAATGCGAATTGAGTGAATTCTCAACTTGCCCGAAACGTACGCGGTAATTTCATGTCCGTTGGTAAGCTTGACGCGAAATTCTGCATTGCGCAGAGCCTCGACGACAACGCCTTCTACTTCGATTACATCGTCTTTTGACATTGTGATTCTCCTGATATTTTTTGTTCGTTGAACTGCCTCAACGCACTCTTTACTTCACTATCGAACACCTTTGCGCCGCCTTGCAGCTTTGCGCCGATAGATTCGAGGTAAACGCCGCTATCCGACACGTGCTTGACGTTCTTCTTTTTTGGGGCGGCAAGTTTACGCGCGCCACCGTCGCTCAAATACACGCATCCGGCTTCGACTCGGACAACCACAAAGTAGCTGCCTTTATCTCTTCCCTGGGTCGACAAAGCTACGCTGCCCACCCGTATGTCATATTCGTTCATATACACCTTATAAACTTAAAATTTCTATACCGTCATCAGTAATGGCAATGGTGTTTTCGTAGTGTGCGGCAATTTTTCTGTCACGAGTTTTTACCGTCCAGCCGTCGCTCATCCAGTCCACCTTTTCGGTACCCAAGGCAATCATCGGTTCTACGGCGATTGTCATGCCGGAAGAAAGACGCATTCCGTGCCCAGCAACCCCAAAGTTGGGAACGTTGGGATCCTCGTGCATTTGCCTGCCTATACCGTGCCCCACCAAGTCGCGAACGACTCCGTAACCGAAACTTTCGGCATGCGCTTGAATTACGCTGCCCAAGTCTCCTAAACGGGTTACATTGGGGACGATGCTGTTTACACCCTTAAAAAAGCACTCTTCGGTGACATCGATAAGCTGCTGTGCCTCGGCGGAAATAAATCCCACCCCGACTGTTCTTGCCGCGTCGCCATGCCAACCGTTCAAAATCGCACCGCAATCGTAACTTACGATTTGCCCCTCTTGCAGCACCTTGTGCTTGGAGGGAATTCCGTGCACCACTTCACAATCGACGGACACGCATATGCTTGCGGGAAAGCCGTTGTAATTGAGGAAGCTGGGAATGGCGTTTTGAGATTTGATATAATCGTGCG
>CAYYTD010000081.1:3533-5917 GCA_964474475.1 uncultured Oscillospiraceae bacterium
GCTTGTTAAGTTCGTAAGTGGATACGCCCGGCTTGGTGTGCTCAACGAGCAAATTGAGCGTATCCCTTACAATTAAGTTTGCTTTGCGCATTTCCGCAATTTGCGAATTTGACTTTATAAGAATCATTTTTTCAAAACGGCGATAATTCTGCCGTATACGGCCTCGACGGAACCATTTCCGTCTACCGTAATAAGCTTGCCTTGCCTGTCGTAGTAATCGATAAGCGGGGAAGTAGTCTTGTGATAGACTTTTAGCCTTTCGCAAACGGTTTCTTCCTTGTCGTCCTCCCTCACCACCAGCTTGCCGCCGCAAACGGGGCAAACTTCAGGGTTTTGAAGGGCGGAAACGTGGAAAGTTCCGCTGCACACAGGGCAGAACCGTCTGCCCGACAAGCGGGAAATTACCGTTTGGTTATCTACTGCAAGGTTTATTGCACAATCTACTTGGTCAAAGCCGTCCAACGCTTCTGCTTGCGCAATAGAGCGCGGAAAGCCGTCCAAAATATATCCGTTCGCGCAATCACTTTCGGATAATCTGCTTTTTACGATGGCTACCGTAATGTCGTCGGGGACGAGTTGCCCCGATGCCAGAATATCCTTTACCTGCAAACCCAACGGCGTACCTTCCTTAAGATTCTTGCGGAAGATATCGCCCGTTGATATTTGAGGAATAGCTAAATCAATCGTTAGCTTTTGCGCCATGGTGCCTTTCCCGCTACCAGGTGCGCCCAAAAGAATGATTTTCATTTTTTATTTCAAAAATCCTTTGGAACCGGAGCCGAGCAAGCCCTTGTAGTGGCGCATCATAATTTGATTTTCGAGAGCTTTGTTGAATTCGAGCGCTACCGATACGCAAATTAACATACCCGTTGCACTGAAGCCGCTGACCAACATCGAGTTTTGAGGAAGCCGCAACAGGCTGGGCAACAAGCTGAACAACAACGACGGAACGAAAGCGATAATGGTAAGGAACACAGCTCCCCAGAAGGTGATACGTTGAACGATCTTGGAAAGATATTCTGCCGTAGCTCTGCCCGGTCTGATGCTGCCGACCACGCCGCCGTTACTTTGAATGTTGCGAGCAATTTCGACTGGGTTGAATTGAATTTGCGAATAGAAATAAGCAAATACGAAGATGAGTACCGCCAAAATTACGTTGTATACTACCGCACCTACGATATCGCTTGCCACGTTGCCGTGGGTTGTAGCCGTCATCCACTTCATCCACCAAAGTCCAAAGCCTTCTTCGGTAGAGCCGAAGGTTGCAATTAGCATTTGAGGGAAGCTCATGATTGCGTAAGCGAAAATCAAGGGCATAACGCCGGATGCATTAACCTTGATGGGGATAAAGGTGGATTGTCCACCGTACATTTTGTTGCCTTTAACTTGCTTTGCATATCTCACGACGATTCTTTCTTCGGCTCCGTCTACCCACACGATGAATGCGAATACGACTACCAAAGTTACCAAGAACAGCAATACCGACCACAAGTTGTTGAGTCCGCCTTCCTGGAAGATACCGCCGATAGAAATACCGAGCTGGTCTGCAATGGTTGCAACGATACCTACGAAAATAAGCATCGAAATACCGTTAGAAACGCCAAATTCCGTAATGCGTTCGCCAATCCACATACAAAGCATGCTGCCGCCCACAAGCATAAGCACGATGTACGCGCCCATGATCCATTGACCGCCAGTGCTTTGGAAGAATTCGGAGAACTGTGCGCCCAACCAAGCCGTGTTGATGTACCCATCGGTATTGCGAAGAGTAAGGAACACGCCGATTGCGCTTACTATTGCAAGAACGAGCGTTGCCCAACGAGTGATTTTGTTGATTTTTTCTCTACCTTCATCGCCTTCCTTGGACATTCTTTCGAGTGCGGGGATGGCTACCGTTAACAACTGCACGATAATGGATGCGTTGATATACGGCGAAATGCCGAGAGAGAACAAAGTACCTTGGCTTAACGCACTACCGGTAATGGAGTTGAGCAAGCCGAATATTCCCTGACTTGCAGATGCATCGAAGGAGATGGCGCTAAGTCCGGGGATAGTGATATAGCAACCGAATCTGTACAATACAACAAACAGAATGGTCATCAATATTTTGTTACGTACGTCCTTTATCTTAAAGGCATTTCTGATGGTTTCAATCATTATTCAATTACCTCTGCAACGCCGCCTGCCGCTTCGATTGCAGCTTTCGCTGAAGCGGAGAACTTATCTGCCTTGACAGTAAGTTTTTTGGTAAGTTGACCGGCGCCGAGAACTTTGATGCCGCCGTTGTTTTTACCGTTAACAATGCGCATATCGGCAAGAAGGTCGGGCGTGATAACCGTTCCGTCTTCGAATACGTTCAAGTCTTCGACGTTTACAACGTCGTA
>CAYYTD010000082.1:0-5883 GCA_964474475.1 uncultured Oscillospiraceae bacterium
CGAGCGCAGTTGTTTCGGTAACCTGAGGCCGCATAACCTTTGCGTTGAGAATATCCGCCTGAAATTGCATCAAAAAGTTGTTTGCGCTTGCTCCGCCGTCTACGTTGAGGGAAGTGAGGCGAACGCCGGCATCCTTTTGCATTGCCGTGACCAAATCGTACACTTGATAGTCGATGGATTCCAACGCGGCGCGAATGAAATGTTCCTTTTTCGTTCCGCGAGTAATGCCTACCACCACTCCACGCGCGTCTTGATCCCAATAGGGGGCACCCAACCCCGTAAAAGAGGGCACTATGTACACGCCGTCGGTACTTTCCACCGCCGTGGCGTAACGCTCCGTTTCGGAAGCTTTCTTGATCATGCGCATTTCGTCGCGCAACCACTGGTTAACCGCTCCGCCGATAAAAACGCTGCCTTCCAATGCATAACAGGGCTTTTCATCCAGCGATGCCGCCAACGTGGTAACCAAGCCGTTGGTCGACTTTACTACAACGCTGCCGGTGTTCATTAGCAAAAAACAGCCCGTGCCGTAGGTGTTTTTTACGTCCCCTTCACTGATGGCAAGATGGCCGAACAATGCAGCTTGCTGATCGCCCACTACGCCGCAAATTGGCACTTCCCTGCCGAAAAATTCATCCGCAGTAACGCCGTAACGATAGCCGCTTGGGTGAACTTGTGGCAACATACAACGAGGAATATCGAAAAGCGAAAGCAGGTCGTCGTCCCACGAAAGCGTGTGGATATTAAACAACATGGTTCTACTTGCGTTGGTGTAATCCGTAGCAAAAATTTTGCCCTTGGACAGCTTCCACATGAGAAACGTATCTACCGTGCCAAAAAGCAATTCCCCCTTGGCGGCACGTTCACGCGCGTTGGGAACGTTGTCCAAAATCCACTTGAGTTTGGTAGCGGAAAAATACGCATCGGGAACGAGCCCCGTTTTGTCGTAAATTATTTTTTCGTAGCCGCGCGCCTTGAGTTGCTGACAATACTCCGCAGTTCGCCTGCATTGCCACACGATGGCGTTGCAAAGGGGCTTGCCCGTTGCTTTTTCCCAAACGAAGGTGGTTTCGCGCTGATTGGTGATGCCTATTGCTTCTACGTCGTCGATAGATGCGTTTGCTCGTGCAAGCGCTTCCGCCACTACGGCGACTTGGGAACCGTAAATATCGCGAGGATCGTGCTCTACCCAGCTTGCCTTGGGATAAATTTGCGGAAACTCCTGCTGTGCTTTGCCCACTATTTGACCTTGCTTGTTGAAAACAATAGCCCTACTGCTCGTTGTTCCTTGATCGAGTGCTAAAACATATTTCATATTTGCTCCGTAACATAATAAATTATCTTTATCGCCTGCGGATGGGCAAACCGGGTTGCAACCAGAGGCGACGGCGAAAACGTTGCCGTGAGATTATCCTCACAATCCTTGCTATTACTTCATATCCTTGGTTGCAACTACGTCAACTCCGCAGCAGCAAACGTTGGCAATAATAACGTCCCCTATTTTTACGGGGGATTGTGCAACCACTTTGCTCATCTCCTGCAAACAAGAAAAAATCAATTCCTTTGGAATGGGCGACTTGGTTTTGACGGGAAGCATTCCGCCGTTGCAAAGCTTGACGGTGCCCGTAACGGTTCTTTCGGGATGAGTGACCTCTGCCTTGGCGTACTCGGCACCGCGCGGGCAGGTATTTCCGCTGACTTTTACGTCAGATAAATCACTGCAATCGACAGTCATTAGACAGCCCATAGGGCAACGAATGCAAATCATTTTCTTAATCACGGCTACCTCCAACAAGTTTGATTTCCACCGTTTGCGCCTCCTTGACGGCACGCATTTGTTCTTTGCTAAGGGTGATACTCTCCATTTCGCCGGGCGTAACCACGGGGCGTTTTTTGCCAAAAATTTTAATTCCGTCGGCAAAGACGCACAATTCGGTACGCTTGCACACGTTTGCTACGCGCATTTTGAAGCATTGCGGTGCGTAAACGCCGTCTTTGTTGATGACAGTCGGCACGCTGTAACGCACACCGCCACTGCAATTTACCGTTATTTTGTCGCATGCACGAGTTTTGCCGTTGACGTAGTCCACGGCGCTCTTGCCTGCCTTGGCACTTTCTTCCGAAACAAAATCGACAAGGTCGTGTACATGAAGTACGTTGCCACATTCAAAAATGCCGTCCTCAGTGGTCATGAGATTTTCGTCCACCACGGCACCGCCCGTAACGGCCGAAAGCGTTACGTTTGCGCCCTTGGCAAGTTCGTTTTCCGGCAAAAGCCCTACGGACAGCAGCAGTGTGTCGCACTCTATTTCCGTTGCAGTTTCGGCAATCGGTTTTAAGTTTTCGTCCACCTTGCACATAACGACGGAAGAAACTCTGCCATCCCCCTTAACCTGCGTTACGGTATGCGAAAAATACAGCGGAATGTTGAAATCTTCGAGGCACTGCACAATATTTCGGTTCAATCCCGACGAATAGGGCATGAGCTCTATTACCGCCTTTACCTTGGCGCCCTCAAATGTCATGCGACGAGCCATTATCAAGCCAATGTCGCCGCTACCCAAAATTACCACTTCTTTGCCCGGCAAATATCCTGCCACGTTGACAAGTTTTTGTGCCGTGCCTGCCGAAAAAACGCCTGCTCCCCTCATGCCGGCAACGTTAATTGCTCCGCGAGGGCGCTCCCTGCAACCACACGCCAAAATTATTGCCTTTGCCTGAATGGTAACCAAGCCGTCCTCTTGGGACACGTAAGTCACCTTTTTGTCCGCCGATACGTCGATAACGGTTGCGTTAAGCTTGCACTCTATGCCACGCTCGGCAACCCATTGCACGTATCTTGCGGCGTATTCGGGGCCGGTAAGCTCCTCCTTGAAGGTGTGCAATCCAAAGCCGTTGTGAATGCACTGGTTCAAAATGCCGCCCAGTTCGCTTTCGCGTTCTAACAGCAATATATCTCTTTCGCCTGCATCGTAGGCAGATTTTGCTGCGGCAAGTCCTGCAGGACCGCCGCCGACGATTACGATATTGACGTTTGTAATCATTTCGTCCTCCCTTTAACCACGTTGCTGCCCTCTCCACACTTGGTTACTTCGTTTAACGAAACATTAAGCTCTCTTGCTAAAATTTCCATTATCCGCGTGGTGCAAAAGCCTGCTTGGCAACGCCCCATTCCTGCGCGCGTGCGGCGTTTTACTCCGTCCAAATCGCGAGCGCCGGGGGTACGGCGAATGCTTTGTATTATTTCTCCCTCGGTAACGACTTCACAACGACAAACGACTTTGCCAAAGGATGAATCGCCGTCGATAAGCCTTTGCCTTTCTTCCGCCGAAAGAGAGGCAAAATGAGGAATAGCCTCTCTGTTGGGGTTGAAATTTTCCTTTTCGTCAAGCGACAACTTGGTTGCCACTTGTGCAGACAAATCTACTGCAATGGCAGGTGCCGACGTAAGCCCCGGACTTTCTATGCCGCAAGCATTGAAAAACATTGGGGCATCACAGCGTTCGCCTATGATAAAATCGTCTTGTTCAACGTGCGCACGCACGCCCGAAAACTGCGTGATAATGCTCCTTGTGGGCAGCGACGGAATTGTTAAACGTGCTTTGGCAACAACCTCGGCAAGTTCTTCCGCCGTGGTACCCACGTCGTCCTTGTCGAAGGCTTCGGTGGCGGTTGGTCCAACAAGAATATTGCCGTGCACGGTGGGGGTTACCAACACGCCCTTTCCCATGGCAGTTGGCAATTGAAACAAGGTGTGAGATGCAAGATTTGCACAATTCTTGTCCAGCAATTCGTAATCGCCCTTGCGAGGTATTACTTTGAGTTTAACGGAACCGACTGCGTTGTTAATTTCGTCGCAATGCACGCCGGCACAATTAACTAATGCATCGCACTCGTAAAATGAGCCGTCGGCACAAGACACGCAATATCCCTTTGCGCAACTGCTTACGCCAACAACCCTTTTATTAAACTCGAACACAACACCGTTGAGAGAAGCGTTTTCGGCATAGGCAATGGTCATCTCGTACGGCGACACGATGCCACCGCTTGGAACCACCAACGCGGCAACGGCTTTGTCGGACACGAAGGGCTCAATTTTGGCAATTTCGTCGTAGCCTTGCACTATTTGCATGTTTTCTACGCCATTTGCAATGCCGCGATCGTACAGCTTTTTTAACACAGGCAGGTCGCCTTCGTCAAAACACAGCACTACGGAGCCGTTTCTATTAAACGGAAAGTCCAGCTGCTTGCTGATTTCATCGAACATGGCGTTGCCGCGAACGTTATATCTGGCTTTTAACGAACCCGTTTTGGCATCGAAACCGCCGTGGACAATGCCGCTATTTGCCTTGCTTGCGCCAACAGCCACGTCATTGCCTGCCTCCAAAACCAACACTTCGGCACGATACCTAGACAGCTCCCTTGCGACGGAACAACCGATAACTCCGGCGCCTATTACCACAATTTTTTTCATTACACCTCCGCCGTTGCCGCAAAAGATTGGCAAACGGCTACTTTTGTTGTTAATTATAACCTATTTTTGTTGATAATTCAATAGCAAAAGCTAATAGACTTGTTAAAAAAGCAAATAAAACTCCGCAGCGAGCAATTTCGCTGCGGAGCGTGACTTTATATTTCGTTGTATGCAATTGCACTCTTCGTACCACAAGAGCCACTAAAGAATAATGCAACGGCAGATTGAAGAAATTAGTCTTTCTTTTCGGCAAGAGCCTTGTATTTTTCAACTCTGGCTTTTGCATCGGCTTCGGACTTGGCAAACAACGTTTCGGCAATTTCCGGCTTGGTCTTTGCCAAAGAAGCGTAACGAGTTTCACTCTTGATGAATTCTTGGTAGTTGCCAGTGGGCTCTTTGCTGTCAAGCGTGAAGGGGTTCTTGCCTTCGTCGATAAGAGTGGGGTTGTAACGGTAAAGTTGCCAATAACCGCAATCTACTGCACGCTTAATTTCTTCTTGCGATTTGCCCATGTTGATACCGTGGTTGATACAAGGAGCGTAAGCGATGATGAGGGACGGTCCGTTGTAAGCTTCAGCTTCGGTAAGAGCTTTAACAAGTTGAGCTTGGTTTGCACCCATACCTACTTGAGCAACGTAAACATAGCCGTAGCTCATTGCCATCATGCCAAGGTCCTTTTTCTTTACGCGTTTGCCTGCTGCTGCAAACTTGGCAACGGCACCCGTGGGAGAGGACTTGCTTGCTTGTCCGCCAGTGTTGCTGTAAACTTCGGTATCCAAAACGAGAACGTTAACGTCTTCGCCGCTGGCAAGAACGTGATCCAATCCGCCGTAACCGATGTCGTAAGCCCATCCGTCGCCGCCGAAAATCCAAATGGATTTTTTAACGAGCATGTCTTTATTCTTGAGTACTTCGGCAATAAGTGCACCGCAAGTTTCGCAAGCTTGATGAGCTTGGCAGTTTTCAACGAGTTTGGCGGCTGCTGCCTTAGATTTTGCAGTATTATCGAAACCTTCGATCCATTCTTTTGCTACTGCAACGCCTTCGGGGTTAGTACCCTTTTCTTCCCAAATGGCAACGAGTTGTTCAACCGTTTCCTTAAGCTTGGTTCTGCGTTGTTTAACTGCAAGATTGTAACCGAAACCGAATTCCGCGTTGTCTTCGAACAAGCTGTTTGCCCAAGCAGGTCCGTGACCTTGCTTGTTGACGGTGTAGGGGCAAGTGGGAGCGGAGCCGCCGTAAATGGAGCTGCATCCCGTTGCGTTGGCAACCATCATTTCGTCGCCGAACAACTGCGTAACGAGTTTTACGTAAGGAGTTTCGCCGCAGCCTGCGCATGCGCCGGAGAACTCAAACAAAGGTTGTTTGAATTGGCTGCCCTTGACGGTAGCAGGGTTAAGACCGCTTTC
>CAYYTD010000083.1:0-5881 GCA_964474475.1 uncultured Oscillospiraceae bacterium
ATCCTTGCAGAAATGAGCAAGGATTTTTGTAATTTTACATACTATGCGTGTAATAGTATTATATATTTTGCGAAAAAGCTATTATTATTTGCGCTACTTATGCTTTAATTATATTATATCGAACAAAAGCGGGAAAATGTGACGATAAAAAAAATCAAACGTGTGCACCATTCAAAAAAAAGTTCAATAGATAAATAAAAAGGTGCAAGGCGCTTATTAGCGACTTGCACCAAAGTAAATTATTTTTTCGGGGGTAGGAAGGGATCGGGATCGCCCTCACGGATGCAGAAATCCAGCTTGGGCAGGTAAGGGCGCGGAGCGTAGGGGCCGTCCTGTACGCGCACGGCGTAGTGATCTAAAATGGAATTGGCAATGGCGAAGCGTTTCTTTTCCCTTTTAGTGAACAATTCCGCTTCGGGAGAGTTTTCAAAACCCTTAATTTGGTGGGACAAAATAAAGTAAGCAATGGACCTATCCTGTGCGCGCACGGCGTTGGCGCACTGCTGCAAAATTTGTTGGAAAATGCTCGTTTCCGGGTGCTTGGCAAGGCGCTTGCGGTAGTAATCGTAATTGACGATTTTGGGGAAACGAAGGGGATAGCGCCTGAGCTCGGTATAGCAGTGCCAAGCCCTTTTGGCAGACACCTTGCAAAGGGATGCGCAATGAGCGAATGCCTGCATGAACTCCATGGGCAGCTCTTGCGGCAAATATTCAAGGAAAAGTAGGTTTGCACCACCACCGTTCATTGTAACGAATAGTTCGCCACGGTAGCCGATTTCCAAAAGACGGAGCAAAACGCTTTCGGTTGCGAAGGACCTGCCCGATTCGGCGTAGACGAAGGTTGTGGCAAAGTCGATAAACGCCTGTTTGGAGTCGTCGCTGTCGATAGGCACAAGTTTGACGACGGTATCGAACAGGGCGGAGATTTCTGAAAAGCCCATTTCGTCGTCCTGGCACACCAGCATGCGTGCGTAGTCTGCCAAAAGCATAAGAGAAATGCCCAGCTCCCTTGTGAAAGGAAGGGGTTCGAACAAGCAAGTTGAGATGAGCCCTGACACGGAATCGAGAAACAAATCGGGCATGTACCAGTGGCATTCGGTAGAAAATGGCACGGGAATGTGCTTTGCCTTGCCTTTGCCCCTACTGCCGTAACGCTCGAACCCGAAAAAGGCGAAAGCGAAAACGTCACCGGGGATTAGTCTGTTCAAATCTATTGCCGTATCGTGCGCAAGCTTGTATTGCCCAGCGTTGTAGTAGGCGCAAATGCACTGTTTGAGAGGATCGACGGCTACGTTTTGGTGCTTTTGCTGCATTTCCCTTGCAAGCTTGAAGGCAAGAGCGCTGTCCTTGGCAACTTCGCTTGCGTAGTAGACAAAATCTTGATAGGATCGCAGGTCGGAAGGCTCGCCGAAAGCTATCATCAAATTCAAAAAGTACTTCATTAACGTGGCGGAAAGGCGCGGTTTTAGCGTGTGGCAGGCGTCGATTGCCTCCAAAACATAGTAATAGGAATCGATGCCGCCCTCGGCGATGTCCGTGCCGCTAACGCCCACTTCGTACAGCGCTCGCACCACGACAAAAGCATTGCGCGGGTCGTCGACACGCATAAAATGCTCTGCCATCTTGACAAGCACGAAAGGATCGGTAGTATACTGAATTTGAGCAAGCTTTTTGCCGTACTTGGCAATGCGGGTGGTTTCGTTGTAGCCCGTGGCAGTGGCAAAATCCTTTGCCAGCCGCCTGTGGTAAACGGGTGAATTGGGATCGTAAATTTGGTCGTCGAAGTACTCGCCCTTGAACTCCCCCATTTCCCCATAAGCACCCAAAAGCGCTTCGTGAACGGTGTCGCGCATTTCTTCGTTGGCAATGACGAAATAGGAACCAGGCGCCTTGATGTAATCGGGAATCAGCTCAGGATCGACAGACTCGCAATTGCTACCCACCAAAAAGTTGATGGGCAAGTCTTCGTCGATGGGGCTGATGAGATGCTCCGTTAGCGGTGAATAACGATACACGTCCAAATGCACTTTGTTGGTGTTGGAATACTGCAAACAAGCCTTGCGGTACTCGTCTTGCGCGTAAGACAACTCTCCCATGGCGCACAGGCAAAGAATGCGATTAAGGGCAGCCGAGTAACTATCTATTTTGCCAAAAATCTCCAAGGCGCGCGCAAACTTGCCTTCCTTGACGTTGCGAAAGGCAAGCTGCAAATTGAGTTTTTCGTTGGAAACGTCGACGTTCACGGTCGTTGCTCCTTTGCGGAAAGCACCGCTCTTTGTTAATAATTATTGTAAGTACGATTAGTCAAAAAGAGCCGCTTGGGGCGGCCTGACTTTTTGTGATTTTACTTGTCCACGGGGAAGAATTTGTCTATCGCAGCTTGGTCGTAAGTGTACTTTTTGCCGCAAAAATGGCAGCAAACTTCTATTTGCCCTTGAGCATCGAGAATGTCTTGCGCTTCCTTTTTGCCCAGCCCCTTAACGATGCGGTCAATTTTCCGTTTGGAACAGTTACACTTATATTTGACAGTCTTTTCTTCCGTAAATACGAGGTCAAACTCACCGAAAAAGCGTGTGATGACCTCTTTGGCGGTACTTCCGTTGAACTGATAGGACATTTCGTCCATGGCGTACATGATGGTTTCCACCTTGGAAAGCACTTCATCGGGGCAGTCGGGCATGACTTCGACGAAAACGCCGCCTGCCGACGTGCACTTATCCTTGTTGAGCCCGACGCCAAGCGTAACGCCGCAAGGTTGCTGCTCGCTTGTGGCAAAATAGTAGGCAAAATCTGATGCTATTTCGCCGCTGATTAGCTTTGCCGAACCGACGTAAGGCTGTTTGAGCCCGATATCCTTGATGACGGTGAGTTGCCCCTCCTTGCCTACTGCGGCACCTACGTCCAAGTGGCCGTTTTCCTTGACCGTTGTGGGCACGACGGGGTTATCGACCATGCCCTTGACACAGCCTTTGCCGTCCGCACAGACGGTGATCATGCCCAAGGGGCCGCCGCCGTCGATTTTGACAGTGAGATAATCTTGCTCGCTCTTAAAACTGGTTGCCATGAGCGCCGCCATGGTTAAACTTCTGCCAAGAGCGGCAGCCGCCACAGGGGACAAGCCGTGCAACTTGATTGCCTTGTTGACGATATCTTTACTTTCTATTGCGGTGACCACCACCGCATTTTGCAAAATTGCTCTATTTAATACAGACGACATAATTACTACTTTGTTCGCCTCCGAATTGTTAAATTTGCAACAACGCTTTCACAGCAACTTGCCCCCAAGGTGATAAGGGCTCCTTGCGCAACTTTCGCCGCCCTAGGCAGACGCCTTAGAAAACGACACCTTGCACCTCACCGGTAAACAAAAATTAAATACAGTCAAATTGCGGGCGTGGAGAAACGAAAAAATTAAAAAGCAGCCAAAGCCACAATCGTGTGACGCAATGCATCATCCGAAAGGGGTAGACCGTAGTCTGCGGATACAGACAAAATACGAAAGCCGCATTGTGAAAGCTGTTGTTGCAAAATGGTATGTGAATGGGCGTACTGCACGTGAACCTCGTCTTGCCGAGTGTACGTGCCCTGCCCGTCACGTCTAAAAATGGTGAGTTCCATGCGAACTCCGTCCTGCGTGCCCTTGTTTGTCCACAAAAGAGTGGCATCATCCTGATCGACGTAAAAAACGTTGCCTGCAAGCACATCTTTGAGCTTGTGAGGGGTGGAAAAATCGAACACGAAGGGGGCGCCGACTTGCAAATTGGCGCGCACGGCTTTGAAAAACTCCGTTACGCGTTTGGGCGAAAGATAGTTGATTCCGTCGTTGACGCACACCGCCATTTGCGTGGGGCGAGGCAAGCGAAAGGAACAAATATCCTGCAAAACCAGTTTGCAGCGGCATTTGGTTGCTGCTTGAGAGAGCATTTCGGCGCTGGAATCGATACCGATGACGTCCAGCCCTGCGGACTGCAAAAGCTTGGTCATTTTGCCTGTGCCGCAAGCCAAATCGACAACGCTATGCACCGAGTGGCTTTTGGCGACCTCTAAAATAAAATCCTTCCAGCGGTCGTAGTCGCAATCTCCCAACGAAAATTGGTCGTAAAAATCGGCAAGTGCCTGATAGCTCTTCATTAGTTTGCCGCGGCAGGTTGCTGCGAATCGCCCTCTTGAGGCTGCTCAGTTTGCGGCGTTTCAACCTGTTCCATACCTTCGTCCTCGGTGATTTCCGCAGCCTGACGGCGTTGTGCCTTGGACTTTTTGCCCTTCTTGGGGGCTTCGATGGGGTGGAAAAGGGCGAAAGTTTTCATCATGAAAGTTTGCCACACGAGGGGGAAGTACATTCCGCCGAACATGAAGAGCAATACCAAAATGAGGGACTGCAATGCCGAACCTGAGAACAGGAAGTACAATGCAAGGGGTATGAGAGCAATTACCAAACGAAGAATATTTGGCAAAATGTTGAGCCACATAAGGCGCCATGCATCGGCAAAGTTTTGCGCTACACTTTGCTTGTAAGTGACCGTTACGGAGCAAAGAATGAGCATGTAGATGGCGATGAGCACGGAAAGGGCTATCATGAGAATCATGAGAATTATCCACAGCCAAGTGGGCCAAGAAAGCTGTGCTACCGATACGAAAACGGAAATGCCGTACACGCAAGAGCCGATGACGAAAGAGGAAAGCAATGCGTAACCGAAATTGGCCTTGATGCCCTTGCCGAAGCTGCGGAACACGCCCACGGTGGACAATTTACCCGTCCAAAAGGCGTCACGAATGACGGCAAAACCGCCACTGAAAATGAAACTGCACACCAGTGAGCCTGCAAGAGTGCACAATCCGTAAAGGATGCGGGTGTGCGTGGCCTGCTGCGCGTAGTAATCGCCTACGCCCTGCCACACGCCCGTTGAAAAACCGACGTCTCCGTAAAGGGGAAGGGTGCTTTGCAGGTTGCTGATTTGGAAATCCGTAAAGGAAACCAAAATGAAAATGGGAACCATGCAAAGAATCATGAGAAAACTGAACCCGAACAAACGCCAGATGTTTTCGCGGTAAAGCACCTTGAAAAACTGCCACGTGTTGAGGCGGTTGAGCCTCTTGGTGACATGCGAATTGCGTTCGCCGTCGAGTTTGATTTTGCTGTAATCCATAGTTTCACGTCCTTTGGCGCACTACTGCGCATAAATGTACAAATGACATTATAACACAAACGCGTAAATTATACAATGGATTGGCGGAAGATTTTTGCCGATATATTAAATATTATGTTAAAATGCGCCTACGCGCAAGAAATACACTAAAGGAAAGGACGTTAAAGGCGGTAAATTAGTCGAAAAGGAAATGAGCTTGCCGAGTAATGGCGGAGAAATGGCGGCGGGCGGAAAAATCAAAAAAAAGCGGCAAGGCTCGTTTGCGGCGTGTCGGGGACAGCACCACCGAAAGGGCGGAAAGTTGATGGCATTAAGGGGAGTGCATCGAAATACAATATTGAGAGGTATTGTATGAAAAAGGTGGTTGCAATTGTGGGGGCTACCGGGCTTGTGGGCGAACGGGCAACACTGCTGTGCGATGGCAAGCTGGGCGACCGTGTGTGCTTGGAGCTGTACGCGGAAAAATCGGCAGGGAAGAGAATTGCCGTCGGGCACCGGGTTTTGACGGTGAAAAGCGTGGAAGAATTGCCAAAAAGCAAGGCAGAGTACGCAATTTTTGCCGCAAGCAACGAGGCATCGGCAAGGTTTGTGCCCATGCTGACGGAGCACGGAATCGTGTGCGTGGACAACAGCTCGGAATTTAGGCTGAAAAAGGGCGTGCCGCTGGTCGTTCCCTGCGTGAACGGGGAAGAAATTGGCAAAAACACCCTTGTGTGCAACCCGAACTGCACTAC
>CAYYTD010000084.1:0-5857 GCA_964474475.1 uncultured Oscillospiraceae bacterium
GCTCGAACCTGTGACCCCCTGCTTGTAAGGCAGATGCTCTCCCAACTGAGCTAACTCCCCATGGTGACTCCTACGAGAATCGAACTCGTGTTACCGCCGTGAAAGGGCGATGTCTTAACCGCTTGACCAAGGAGCCGCAAATGGTAGCGGCGGTCAGATTCGAACCAACGACCTGCCGGGTATGAACCGGCCGCTATAACCAACTAAGCTACGCCGCCATATGCTTTCCCATCAAGTCGGGCTTCCGCCCTTAGCTACTGTCAAAAGCTTACTTATTGTATCAAAAAAAATAATGCTTGTCAACAAATTTTCAGATGTTTTACAACTAATTTCTTACAATTTTAGCATAAAAATTCATCTTGAGGCTTTCAAGGCTATGCAAAAGGGTACAATCGTTGCGGCGTTTTGCTTTCACAACGCGTTTGCTCGTCAAATTCTACTTCAAAAAAGTCAATCATTTTTTCTTCGCAAAATGCAACGCACAGCATTATTTCGTTTGGTAGGTAGTAGTGCTTAACGGCGTTCGGCGTTACTGCAATGTTTTTAGCAACGTAACTTTTTTTGTTTTGCAATTTAAAGATGCTTTCCTTTGCCGTCCACAGTGCCGCAATGCCTTCAGGAGTTTTTTCCGTTTTGCAGTCATTTTCGTTGGCAATTCTTTTTGCCAGTCTTTCGTTAAACCTGTCCGTTACCTTTTCCGCATCTATGCCAATAGGCGCAGTGCTTAATGCAACGGCAACTAAATTGCCCGTGTGGCACAACGAAAACTCAATTCCGTTCGCTGTCCACTTTCCGCAGTCTTCTTTGCGGTAGTGCACCTTTGAAGCGTCGCAAAATTGAGTTACGGCAAATTCCAGCAATTTCCACACGTAGTATTTTTGCATTTTAACTTCGGCGTTGCTGCAGTCGTCAATTTCTTTCAGTCGTTCTGTGCATTGCAAAGGTTCGCAGTTGTGTGTGTCTTGCGGAATGGTCGCATAGTATACTTTAATATTATTGCCCTTTGTGGCGTTTTGCGTAATATTTGTATTCGTCGTTTTCATCGTCGTTTTGTGTTGGTTGCCATTGCCCTTTACCGTTATTTTATGGCAAAAAGCAAAGCTTGTCAATCAAATGGGTTTTCAAACGTCTTTTCGCGGCAAAGTGCAAATTAAAAGGATATTTTTCAAAAGTATTGTGCACTATCGCCGTAGTGTGGTATAATATACCAAATAGCATCGTGTTTGCTCAAGCGTTTCGGCATTGCCGTCTTGCAATAGTTGCGCTTGTGGCAAACGGTGGTATTCAAATAATTGCTTGCAGTAAACTTTGCAAGCAAATGCGGCGGCAAATAATTCGTGGCGTCGCAAAGGAGAAAAAATGAAAGTAATTGTTGCCGGTTGTGGCAAAATAGGTCGCGCAATTATCGAAAGTCTCGTGTCCGACGGGCACGACGTTACGGCAATCGACTGCGATTCCTCCGTCATCGAGTCCGTTTCTACCTCTTTCGACGTAATGGCAGTGTGCGGTAGTGCAACCTCGCGCGAAAACTTGGCACACGCCGATGTTGCCGAGTGCGACTTGTTTGTTGCCGTTACCGAGTCGGACGAAATCAACATGCTCTCTTGCTTCATTGCCAAAAGGATGGGCGCAGCGTACACGGTTGCACGCATTCGCAAGTCGGAGTATAACGACGACGGGTTGGATTATTTGTCCAAGCAGTTAGATTTGTCAATGGCACTCAACCCCGAGTTGCTCACTGCCGAAACGCTTTTCAACTTGCTCAAATTGCCTTCTACAATGGGCGTAGATACCTTTGCCGGCAAAACACGTCAAATTTGAGAGTTTATGCTGCGTGAAAATTCCCCCATGGTCAACACGACTCTTGCCGATTTGCGCGCGCGTTCTTCCGTGCCCTTTTTGGCGTGCGTGGCGCAGCGTGGCGAAAGCGTTTGCGTGCCAAACGGCGCTTACGAACTTCACGCGGGGGACAAGATTGCCTTCATGGTTAGGTCGTCGGAGGCGCACAAGTTTTTGCGATCCATCAAAATGGTGCAAAAGCAAGCGCACGACTTAATTTTGCTTGGCGCAAGCAACATTGCCTATTATTTGTCAAAACTGTTACTGTCCAACAATTATTCCGTCAAGATTATCGAAAAAAATCCCGATCGTTGCGCCGAAATAGCCGAAAAGCTTCCCTCCAACGCTACCATTATTTGTGGCGACGGCACCAGCCAAGATTTGCTGTGGGAGGAGGGCATTAAAACCACGGATGCATTCGTTGCGCTAACGGGCAAGGACGAAGAAAACATTTTGGTGTCCTTCTATGCAATGAGTCAGCATGTTCCCAAAGTAATTTCCAAGGTCAGCCACGTCGAATTGTCCTCGTTGGCGGCAAATTTGGGGTTAGATTGCGTCGTATCTTCGCAAAAATTCGTCGCCGACGTAATCACCCGTTACGCTCGCGCGCTCAACAGTTCGCTGGGTAGCAAGGTCGAAACTCGCTACAGCTTGGCAGAAAACAAAGCCGAGGCGCTAGAGTTTTCGGTACTTGCCGATTGCAAACTCGTCGGCATTCCCCTCAAAGATTTAAATCTCAAGCCTAATTACATAGTCGCCGGCATTATTCGCGACAAAGAAACCATCATCCCCTCCGGTTCTGATTTCGTTTCCGTAGGAGACAAGGTCATCGTGGTCGCCGTCGGTGCACGCCTGTTCGATTTGTCCGAGATATTGAGGTAGTTATGAATTACAAAATGATTTTCCACTCTTTGGGTAAAGTATCGGCAGTGCTCGCGGCGCTGTTGGTTTTCCCAATGGGTTTGTCGCTTATTCTCGGCGAAAGCGATTGGTGGGCGTTTGCCATCACCATAGGTTTTGCGCTCGTCGTCGGTGCGTTGCTGATATTTTTGTGCAAGCCGGATAGTGGGGTAATCTTTGCCAAAGAAGGGCTAATTCTCGTCTCCTTTTGTTGGTTGTACGCATCTTTGGTGGGTGCGTTGCCCTTTATTATAGGTGGCACAATTCCAAACTTTTTCGATGCCTTTTTCGAAACGGCAAGCGGATTTTCAACCACGGGCGCAACGGTACTTACGCCGTCACGCATCGAGGAGTTGTACGCCACGGCAAAGGGCGCACTGCTGTGGCGAAGCCTTACTCACTGGGTAGGTGGCATGGGTATCATCGTTTTCGTGCTTGCTCTCACCAGCGGCGCAACGGAACGCAGCATGCACGTTTTGCGTGCCGAAATGCCCGGCCCCACCGTGGATAAGATTGTGCCTAAGACGAAAGACACGGCAAAAATATTGTACTTTATTTATATAGGAATGACCTTGCTGCAGGTAATTTTGCTCATCATCGGCGGAATGCCCCTGTTCGATAGCATTACAGTCACCTTTGGGACGGCAGGCACGGGAGGCTTGGCAGTGCGTGGAGATAGCGTCGCAAGCTACAACGTATTTTGTCAGTGGGTTATTGCCGTTTTCATGATACTCTTTGCCGTCAACTTCAACGTGTATTTTTTGCTTATCATGCGCAAGTTTAAGGCGGCACTCTCTTCGCAAGAATTGTGGATTTATCTCATCGTCGTTTTCCTCTCGTCGGCAATTATCGGCGTAGATTTGTACGGCAAATTTGCCTACACGCAAACTGTGGGCAGCAGTGTGCTAATGGGAGTTTTCCAAACGGCGTCCTTTATTTCCACTACGGGGTATTCCAATATTCCTGCGGCGTATTCCCTTAACAGTTGGTCGGCCTTGTCAAGGTTCGTGCTGTTTTTGCTCATGTTCATGGGCGGATGCGCCGGATCCACCGCAGGCGGACTCAAGGTTTCGCGTGTTGCCATCATTTTCTGCTCCATTCGCCGCGACCTTCGCAAGATGCTTCATCCCCGCAACGCCAACGTGGTGCGCTTCGAGGGTAAAACCCTTTCGGACGAAACCATGCGCGGCGCCACGGGCTATTTCGGTTTGTACATGGTCATTATGGGCGTGGTAACACTGCTTTTGTGCTTCGACGGTTGCAACGCCGTCGGCAGTGTAGACGGAATCAGCCAATTAGAGGCAAACTTGTCCCTCACCGTTTCTTGCCTCAACAATATAGGCCCGGCTTACGGCATGCCCGTTTCAGGGTGCGGCGCCTATAGTAGCTTTTCAAAACTGGTCTTGTCCTTTGCCATGCTGCTCGGCAGATTGGAACTATACCCCCTCATTTTGGCACTCGCCCCAAGCACTTGGATAAAAAAGTAAATTTTCAACAAAACAAAAAACGACAGGCTGCAATTGCAACCTGTCGTTTTTCAAAGAAAAAAGGTCCAACACTTTCATGTTGAACCTTTTGTGGAGCTGATGACGGGATTCGGACCCGTGACCTCCGCCTTACCAAGGCGGTGCGCTACCTGCTGTGCCACATCAGCGCAGTGCAATTTACTTGCAAGCTTGTTAATTATATATTGTTTTTGCGTTATTGTCAACAACTTAATTGCAACTTTTTGCGTGTTTGTTCTTTTGTTCGGTCTTTTTGCTTGCTTTAACGCTTATCTTTTTGTCCTTTGCCGCTTTTGCGTGAAAATAGTGTAACCCTTCTGCCGCTATTTTACTTTTGCAGAGAGAAAGGCACAAGGGTTTTTCGTTATTCCACGCTCGTGGTATTGAATTTTTCTTTGCCGTGTGTTACAATATGATTTAACAAGTGCTTTCAAAACGTCACCAAGCATTGCAATGCAAAAACGCATTTTTGCAGTTTGTGCTGTTAGCAATCTTGGCGATAGTTATTAAGAGGTAACAATGAAAATCATTCACACGGCAGATATCCATCTCGATTCCCCTCTTGTTGGCGTTGCCGACGGCAAGGCGCGCAGGCAAGAGCTTATTTCGGCATTGACCAATTTGGCTGACTACGCCGAAAACAACGGTGTACAAGCCGTCATCGTTGCAGGGGATTTGTTTGACGACGAATTTGCTACGGAGGGAACCATCAAGTCCGTTGCCGAAATCGTCAATTCTTCCTCGGCGGAGTGGTTCGTTCTTCAAGGCAACCATGGCGATGCCTCTCCCTATCGCAAGCTTAATTCCTTTTGCCCCAAAGTTAAGTATTTTGGTACTGAGTGGACTGCTTACGACTTGGACAACGTAACCGTTTGCGGCAAGGAGCTTTTGCCCAATTCTCAAGCGGCGTTTGCTCCGCTACCTTTTAGGGCAGGCAGGTACAACATTGTGGTGTTGCACGGAGACGTAGACAGCGATACTTACGGCAGAATAGACAAAAACGTTTTGGCGGCAAGCGGTGCAAATTACGTGGCGCTTGGGCACAGGCACACGTTGTCCGCCTTCAAGTTTGGCAAGGTTGCGGCATGCTACTGTGGTGCGTTGGAGCCTCGCGGCTTCGACGAAGGGCCGAGCGGCGGTTTTGTGGTTATCGATACGGACAAAAACGAAATTAAACACGTTCCGCAAAGCATTCGCAGCGTAATTGCTAAGCGCATCGACGTAACTTCGTGCAATAACGACGTCGCTTTGCAACGACTCATTGCCGATGCCGTTGCCGACGTTGCATCGCGCAACTACCTCAACCTTATTTTGTGTGGAAAACGCAGTGGCGACGTGCGTGTAGAGTTTACTGCCAAACAGTTTTTGCAAGGTAAATTTTTTGCTTTGCGCATTCAAGATCAAACCGTGGCAAATCGAGATTTGTCTCAAATAGCTACCGAAGTTTCCCTTCGTGGGGAGTTTGTTCGCCTTGTTGATGCAACGGCTGATGCTCGGCTAAAGGATGAAATTTTGGAATTAGGCCTTACCCTGTTAGACGGAGGTCAACTATGAAAATATTATCTGTCAACGTGGTGTATTTTGGAAAATTGTCCAAAGTAAACCTAACTTTT
>CAYYTD010000085.1:0-5721 GCA_964474475.1 uncultured Oscillospiraceae bacterium
AATAGAAATAGCCAAGCGAAATCCAAACAAAAACTACTTGGCAGTTGAAAAACTCTCTAACGTTATCGTAGTGGCATGCGAGGCTGCTCAAAAAGAAAACCTTGTTAATCTTCGTTTTTTGAATTGCCGCGCCGAAAATTTGCTTTGCTACTTGCCAACGAAAAGCGTTGCGGAAATTCTCCTCAACTTTTCCTGCCCGTACCCAAAAAAGACTTATGCCAACCGACGACTTACCAGCAAAAATTTTTTGGAAATATACAAAAAAATATTAACTACAGACGGAATAATAGCGCAAAAGACGGACAACAAGGACTTTTTTGATTACTCCATTCAAAGCCTTTCGGAAAACGGGTTTGACGTATACGACATTTGCGACAACGTACCTATAGATGCGCCCGACAACGTACCGACGGAATACGAAATGAAGTTTCGCGCACTTGGAATGCCCATCTACTCGTTAAAAGCAAAGCTGAAACGAATGGAGTGACGTAAATACAGCACCGTTGCCCATTAGTAAGAAGCAACTTTCATCGTTTGTGCCCCCTTTGTTTTACCAAAAATATTTTGACAAAACACATTCGTGGCAAACTTTCGATTTTCCTTACTTTTATTTTTTAGTTATATTTTAACTCACTACCACATTAAACTGTAGCCATCACCTAGAGCTATTTTGACAAAGAAAAACAGACCTCGCGGGAATTGTCCTACGAGGCCTGTTTTTTATTTACTTTTGCATAAACGTTTTAACATAAGCAGAATTCATCTGCTCAAAACTGCAGTGCTGTTAATCGCTGGGATTTTTGATATTTGCTTTCATGACTGAGCGTAAAACGTGCTACTACGATAGAAATTCGGTTTGAATTTTATGCATATTTATTATGCAAATTCACTTTTTGGCTTGCTATTTGCATAAAATCGCAAAATTTAGCAATTTATCTTGCCGGTATTGATAGTCGTTAATACTACAGCAACCATAACGGCCATTAATACATAATTTGCACTCAACCTATATAATACCACCCATTTTTACTATTTGCTCTAGAAATTGCGGCATAACTTTTACTACTTCGGTCCATACCGAAGCATTTTTCCAATTTCCCAAGTGAACCGTGGAAAAATGTGAAATTTCTCCCGGAAAAGACGAATATCTCTTAAGGAAAATAATATTCTCCGGATTTGATGCAAGGCTGGATTCATATTTACATCGACAATATGACATCCGTCATATCCTTTTAAGCCCTTTCCCCACTTAGCCGACAATATTTTCTTCTTTTGAGCCGCAGTCCAATTGTACTTTGAAGTTCCGTCCCTTATAGCTTGTTTTTCTTTTTCCCACGCTTGGGCAACGGCTTTATTTCTCTGGCTCTGCAAAGTTGTACATTCGTTATGAACAAGAATTTCTTCTTCACCCACATAATAGGTATGGTTGTTTTCTACGGTGAAATTATAAACTGTTACAGGATTGTCGTAATTGTTTATTATCACCTCTTGAA
Source organism: uncultured Oscillospiraceae bacterium (assembly GCA_964474475.1). GTDB lineage: Bacteria > Bacillota > Clostridia > Christensenellales > CAG-314 > Fimimonas. The sequence goes on from CAYYTD010000085.1 coordinate 1,494, forward strand.
CAACCTGACAATTGCCATTAGAATCCACAACATAATCACCAGCGCTTAATACTCCAGCTTCTACCCAACAATTATAAATCGGAGAATAGAACGGGTGGTTATATGTTGTCTCGATATATTCGCCACTAATAGTTAAACCTACGGTTTGGTAAACTTGTTTACTAAACGTATCAATTACTTTTTGAGGAGAAATTGAACCATCTTTTTCGTTATATGACAGCACATAATCTCCGATGCAAATCGATTCTATTGACTTAACAATATTATACGACATGGCGATTGACGTTCCCGCAACAAAACAAGCCGACGGCTTTATAACTCCAGTTAGCAGTCCCACGCTTCCGATAGCTGCGCCAATCATAAATCCATTTGCAAAAGAATCAAGCCCCTTATAAGTTGCCCCTTTTAATGAATCTTCAATACTTTTACCTTGGATAAGTCCGGAAATAGTTTCGGTTACAAGAGTACCAATTGCAGACGTTAAAGCATAGGAAACGGCAACTTTACTAATTGTAACCAGTGCGCAACCGAAAGAAGCGCCACCTGTAATGGGAGCGAGAATTGCGCCAACTAAAATTATACCGCAACCAATACCCATTTTTATCAAGAAAGACTTCCAATTGTAGCCTTCTTCTTCAGGAATGATAGTTGATCTTTCAAATGTACTACCATTGTAGGTTAATGCGGTCCCGGCGCCAAATGCCGCAGCAAGTTCATCAACATTATACCCAAAAAAAGTATCTTCTTCTTCACTTGACAAATAAGCTTGAATGCTCTCAGGTGAAATATAGACAATATTAAACTCTAAAACTTCATAACCGTTAGCAAGTTGCTGTTCGGATAAAATCTGTAAGTCACTTTCTAATTTAGCGTAATCTTCTTCGCTAAATAATTGTATTGCTGAATGATTTTTATATTCACCAAAAATACTTTCGTCGTAAATGTATTGATTATTATCAAAATCGTACAAACTTCCTAAAGTTAAATTATAGTTTTCTCTCTTGTTTTCGTATGTTTCATAACGGACAGTTGTAGAATCGACTTGATAGTAAATAACGTAAGTATCCTCATAAACAAAATGATGATAATTGATTGAGTCATACGTATATGCTAAAAAATTATAGGGACTATCAAACTCTCCGTCAATAGGTTCAACTACAATATAATCCGATTCATAAGTAATTGGATTATACTCTTCGTTTTCGCTAATTATTGAAACAAAACCAACGGAATTATAATCCGGATCATCAAAAAGTTGCAATCCATCAGCATAATATCCTATTCCGATAGCCTGAAAGTCACCGTCAAGTTCCATTGCAACACAAGGTGTAGTTGTAAACCCGGCTGCGCTCAAGTCACAAGTTACTGCGCTAGTAACCATAGAATAGATAGTTGCTGACTCTGACTGGCTTTCTTCAATCATATCATCTTTTTTGCTATCTCCGCCAATTACCGTTACGTTTATATTAGGCGTTAAGTCAGTATCCCAACTATTATCATTACCTTGCGAAGGCGTATCGCTTGGCTTTCCCCAAAAGTCAGTATTGGATGGAGAAGTGATACTTACTTGCCCGCCGGTATTACCACTATTACAAGCGCAAAGCGAAAATAGCATTACAAAACACAATACAAATGAAATAATTCTAAAATATCTTTTCATAATTCAACCTCTATACCGCTATTATCAACCACAAAATAACATAATCAAAATAGAACCAACTACTAAAAACAATCCTACTCCAAAACAAATCCAAGGATTGTATTCGTCAAAAGCATACATTGAGATGTCTTGAGCATTACAATCTATTATCTAAATTATACTCTTTTTCGACATTTATCTCAAGTGCTTTTACCTTATATCAAAAAAAATTATACAAAATTTAATAACGTCTACATTATAAGATTTATAGTCACATTATTATTGTATCAATAGAAAACATCCAAAACGTTATTAGGCTTTTTCGATCCACTCCATTGTCATTTCTAAAATATACCCTTGCCACATAGTACTTTGCAGAGCAGATGTAGAAATTTCAAACGAAATTTGCCACAACATCATTTCACCTTCTGCATTTTAAACCATTTCAGAATCTTGTCGAAGTGTTCAACTTGAATAGAATAGGACTTTTTTTACCTTTTGTCTGCTTATTTTTCGTCCGAAAAGTAAAAATAAAGCCTGCGTCGAAAAGACACAGGCTCAAAAACTCAATATACAGTGTGTTTATTTAGTTTTTATTCTAGATTTACGCTCTGGGATTTTTGATATTTGCTTGAGCGGCGGCAAGACGTGCGATGGGTACGCGATAAGGCGAGCAGGATACATACGTCAAACCGATGTTATGAGCAAATTCGATGGAGCTGGGATCTCCGCCGTGTTCGCCGCAAATGCCGCATTGCAATTCGGGACGGGTTTCACGACCGAGAGTAACTGCCATCTTCATAAGTTTGCCAACGCCAACTTGGTCAAGACGAGCAAACGGATCGGATTCGTAAATCTTTGCCTTGTAATAACTGGGCAAGAACTTGCTTGCATCGTCACGGCTGAAACCGAAGGTCATTTGAGTAAGGTCGTTGGTACCGAAACTGAAGAATTCTGCTTCCTTGGCAATTTCGTCTGCGGTAAGAGCTGCTCTGGGGATTTCAATCATGGTACCAACCATGTATTGAAGGTTAACACCAGATTCAGCAATTACTTGATCGGCAGTGGCTACAACCGTCTTCTTTACGTATGCAAGTTCTTTAACTTCGCCTACCAACGGAATCATGATTTCGGGAACCACGTGCCAATCGGGGTGACGTTTTTGAACGTTCAAAGCAGCCTTGATAACTGCCTTAGTTTGCATAACGGCAATTTCGGGATAGGTTACTGCCAAACGGCAACCACGGTGACCCATCATGGGGTTGAATTCGTGCAAGCCGTTGCAAATTTGCTTGATTTCGGCAACGGTTTTGCCTTGAGCCTTTGCAAGCTCTTCAATATCCTTTTCTTCGGTGGGTACAAATTCGTGAAGCGGCGGATCGAGGAAACGAATGATAACGGGTTGTCCTCTCAATGCTTCCATGAGGCCTTCGAAGTCGGATTGTTGCATGGGCTCGATATTTGCAAGAGCTGCAACGCGTTCTTCTACCGTTTCGGAGCAGATCATTTCACGGAATTTGTCGATACGGCCAGGACCGAAGAACATGTGCTCGGTACGGGTAAGACCGATACCTTGTGCGCCAAGTTCAAATGCGCGTTGTGCATCGGCAGGCGTGTCGGCGTTAGTGCGAACGTCCAATGCCTTGTACTTGTCGGCAAGCTTCATGATGCGTCCAAAGTATCCGCTGTTGGGATCGGCAGGAACGGTTTTGATAGCGATATCGTAAATTTTGCCGGTAGATCCATCCAAGGAAAGGGCATCGCCTTCGTGGAAGATCTTTCCGCCAAGTTCAAATTGTTTGTTGGCTTCGTCCATCTTGATATCTCCGCAACCGGAAACACAGCAAGTACCCATACCGCGAGCAACTACTGCAGCGTGAGAGGTTTGTCCGCCACGAACGGTAAGAATACCTTGTGCGTACTTCATACCTTCGATATCTTCGGGAGAGGTTTCCAAACGAACGAGGATAACTTTCTTCTTTTGCTTGCCAAGTTCGACTGCATCTTCGGGGGTAAACACGATTGTGCCTGCAGCTGCGCCGGGGCTTGCTGCAATACCTTTACCTACAACGTTGTTCTTGTCTGCATCGCCCAAAGCCTTTGCATCAAAAGTGGGGTGCAAAAGCATATCCAACGATTTAGCGTCGATTTGCATCAAAGCTTCTTGTTCGGTAATCATGCCTTCGTCGATAAGGTCGCAGGCAATTTTGATAGCTGCGGCTGCGGTACGCTTGCCATTACGGGTTTGAAGCATGTACAACTTGCCACGCTCGATGGTGAATTCCATATCTTGCATGTCGCGATAGTGATGTTCCAAAGTTTCGCAAACTTCAAGATATTGCTTGTAAACGTCGGGCAAAATTTCTGCCATCTTGGAAATGGGCATCGGGGTGCGAACGCCTGCAACGACGTCTTCGCCTTGAGCATTCATCAAGAATTCGCCCATGAGTCCCTTTTCGCCGGTTGCGGGGTTACGCGTGAATGCTACACCCGTTCCGCAATCGTCGCCCATGTTACCGAATGCCATCATTTGCACGTTTACTGCGGTACCCCAGCTGTAAGGAATGTCGTGGTCCATACGGTATACGT
>CAYYTD010000086.1:0-5452 GCA_964474475.1 uncultured Oscillospiraceae bacterium
AGCAAAAAAAGGCGAATAACCAAGCGGTTTTTCGCCATGTAGTCGTTTGTATTGATTTTAGTTAGTGGGTACTGCCGTTGTATTGTTTAGGCACCAGTTTGCTTTGTTTTACTATGTTTTGTTGCTTTTAAAACATTTTACACTTGTCAAAATTAATACGTTGCAATTTGTCGAAGGTAGCTATAAAATCAAGAAAAATTAGCCTTTGAATTTATTAAAATATGAATTAAGCCTCACGCCGATTGGTGTGAGGCTTTTTGGCTTATTTGGAATTTTTAGTTTTTAATACGCAACCATCGCTGGCTGTGCTGCAACGCTTTGCCCAGTTTTTCAAATATGCATTTGAAAATGCGTTAGGAGAGTTTTCCATATTTCTCAAACGTTGCTGAGCTGTTCTGGAGTTAATTTCACAAGTTATTTTGCCTTTTGGTATGGAAATTTCAATTTCGTCGCCGTCTTGAAGCACGCTGAAAATGCTTTGTTCGCCAGTTTCGGGAGTTATGTGCCCAACGGAAAAGCCTTCAAATACGTCGGAGATTCGTCCATCGGTAATTAACGCCACTTCGTTGCTGAGTTCGGAACCTTGAAGTAAAGCTGCTGCCATGTAGATTTCGCGCATTCCGGGGCAACTTCGAGGTCCTTCTCCTCTGATAACCAACACGTCGCCCTTTTTGATTTCTCTATGCAAAATAGCGTCAATTGCCATATTTTCCGTTTCGTACACTTTGGCTTTGCCGCTAAACACGGACGTGGAGTTGTATTTGACTATGCAACCGCCGTCGGCAACGTTGCCGAATAGCACCCTCATTCGAGAGGAATCGTACAGCCGGTTGTCGCAAGTGCGTATAACTTCGCCGTTGTAAATTTTTGCTTCGTTGGCAACTTGCTCGATAGTATCTTCTAAACCTACGGTTACGTCGCCTTTGATTATTTTTCCCGAGTAAAGCGCCTTGATTATTCCGTACACTCCGCCTGCTTGATGGAACTGGGGCATAATACATTTGCTATTATCTTGCTTGGCAAGTAACGTAGGGGTATATTTGCCTATATCTGATATGGTTTTGAGAGTGAAGTTTTTGATGCCGAGCTCTTTTGCAATTGCAATTAAATTAAGCAAAGTGGTAGAGCTGCCGCCGCAGGACATGTCTATTGAAGTTGCGTTGCAAAGTGAATCGTAGTTGATTAATCTACGTGGCGTGCATTTTTGCGAAGTAAAATCAATTATCAATTTGCCCGTTTCAAAAGCAATGTCGTAACGTTCGGGGGTACCTGCCGTGGCCGTTCCGTTGCCTTTGAATGCTAGCCCAAAGCTTTCCAAAATGCAGCTGAAGCTATTTGCGCTGTAACTGTTGCAATTTGTGCCGCTGCAAAGGGGATAGGAATTTTCGATTTGCGCCAACTTGTCGTAAGTTGTTTGTCCGTTTTTAATTTTAATTATTTGTTCAAAGCCAAGTTCGTAGCCGTATTCGGCATTTTCGAACGCAATTGGCGTTGCCGTGCCTTGGCAAACGAACAAGCAGGGGATATTTACCCTAATTGCACTTATCAACATACCTGCAATTAGGTTAGGCTCGCTTGTAACGCAAACGATACCATCGTAATATCCGGTGGAACATATTGTTTCGACGGCGTCCGAAACGAGGTCGCGAATAGGCAATTCGTATTTGCCTGCGTATTCGTTTTTGAGAATGGTGCTTTCGACCGACGGCACAAAGGCGACTTTTGGCGTTCCGCCGGCTGCAATTACACCGTTGCAAACCTGTTGCGTAACTATAGACAATTGATTGTGCGTTGCCGACAAATCGTTTTGAGCGGAAATGATGCCAATTAGCGGTTTTGTGGGGTTAATCAACGTGCTTTTAGAAAATGACTTTTGAGGTAATTTGTCTAACTGCTCAATAAATTCACGCAACATATTGCACCTCGATAAAAATTAAAATGGTTCGTGTCGGACTAACAGTAATTTAATTATATTTTATATGTTTGAAGGTTTGTTGTCAAGGTTGGTGGGATAAAAAAATTATATATGTTCAAACTATATTAAAGTGACAACGGCTTTGTGAAAGCAGTAATTTTACTTTGGGAGGCGGCAAATGGGGAACAAAGTTGTGATATGCGGTATAGATACGTCGGTGTTGCCTAGTTTGAATCATTCTCGTTCTGTTGAATTGTTGAATGAGATAAAAAACGGTAATGAGGAATCGAGAAATTATTTTATCAACTGCAATTTGCGGTTGGTTTTGTCGATAGTTAACAGATATTCCTCACGAACGAAAGAACTGGATGACCTTTTTCAGATGGGATGCGTGGGGTTGATTAAGTCGATAGACAACTTTAACGTTGAGGTTGGCGTTAGGTTTTCTACCTATGCGGTGCCGATGATTGAAGGTGAAATTCGTCGCTATTTGCGGGAGTCGAATTCTTTGAGAATTAGCCGCGGCGTTAGAGACGTTGCGTACGAAGCAATTACCACTCGTGAACGGTTAGAAAGTGAACGATCGGAAGAGGTAGGTATTGATGACGTTGCAAAAGAGATGAATTTGCCTGTGTGCAAGGTGTTGTATTGCCTCGATGCTATAAGCGATCCTGTTTCGTTGTTTGATCCTGTGTATTCGGACGAAGAAGACGACGTGGAAGTTCAGGAGTATATTGCCGATGCCAAAAGCGGTGATGTAAAATGGGTTGATCACATTGCGTTGAGCAGTGCAATTGACAACTTGTGTGAAAAGGAACGCGAGGTTTTGCACAAAAGATATTTTGAAGATAAGACGCAAAATGAAATATCCGACGAGATAGGTTTGAGTCAAGCACAGGTGTCGAGAATAGAAAAGAATGCGGTAGAGCATTTGCGCGCCGGAATGTGCTAACACTTGGCGGTAATATTAAATTTGAATTTGATTATAATACTATAGGAGCTTCAATTGGAAGTAAGTTATAGTGAATTGAGAGCAAAAGAAGTGGTTAACGTTTTGGATGGCGCACGCATGGGCAGAATTGTTGATGTAATATTCGACGCAAATGCACGAAACGTGATTGGGCTCGTAGTGCCGGGTATTCGCAAATTGTTCCGCGCAGCGGAAGATATTTTTATCCCTTGGAAGAACATTTGCAAGATAGGTTCGGACGTAATTTTGGTTTCGTTGGAAGTTGCGTCGGCAACAAACGTGGTGCGCACAGACGAATGCGGTAATAACGATTGCGGCTGTAAAACCGAAGATTATCTCTAAAATATAACATTGTATTCTACTTTTATCGCAAAACAGAGGTTACTATTACAAACGTAGTATTTTAATTTTGTCAAATTACTGCATTTTTGTGAGCAAACAATTTGTATTAATAAATTGTTTGCTTTTTTTATTTGGCTTTGATATAATATAAATATGTTAAAAGAAATAATTGTCAACAACAAACAACTGCTTTCCGATGCGATAATTGAAAATACCGATTTGGGATTTTATCGCGTGCAAAAAATAATTAAATCCAAAAGCGTAAAAATTAACGGCTTGCGTGTTGGTAGCGACATGAACGTTATGCCCGGTGACGTCGTTTACGTTTATTTGGCAGATCGCGTTAAGGATAGTGTAGAAGTTGTTTATCGTGACGACAACATTTTGGTTGTAAAAAAAAATTGCGGAATTGAAGTTACGGGAGAAAAATCTCTTACTGAACGTATCAACAATTTGTTGACGGACGTTTCGGCTGTGCCTGTTCATCGGTTGGACAGGAATACGACAGGTTTGGTTGTTTTTGCTCTCAACAAGACTGCCGAAAACGAACTTCTCAATTCCTTTAAGGTTAGGGAAATTGACAAGACCTATCAATGCGTTGTTGTAGGCTCTCCTATTCAACGTTCGGCAAAGCTTCACGCCTTTTTGTTTAAGGATGCAAAAAAGAGTCAGGTGTATATTTCCGACGTTCCAAAGCAAGGATATTTGCCAATTGAAACGCATTATTCGGTTGTTAAAACCATGGGTGAGCTTTCTTTGCTTGAAGTTAAGCTCATTACCGGACGAACTCATCAAATTAGGGCTCATCTTGCGCACGTCAAATTACCTATTTTGGGTGACGGCAAGTATGGTATTAACAAAATCAACAAAAAATACCGTGTAAAAACGCAATTGCTTTGTTGTACGAAGATTACCTTCCATTTTAGCGCAGGTCCGTTGAAATATTTGGACGGCAAGAGCGTGGTATTGAAGGCAGACCTTACCGAACATTACAAAAAGTAAAGTATTTTTGGCGTTTTACGGTCGTGGCTTAGGTTGCTAATTTCAGGCTTACGGCGTTTGCCTACCGTTGTTTTTCGTAAATGCCTTGTATTTTTGATTATATCAATCGGCAACGTTTTCGTTGCCTTTTTAAGTAGTATGCTAAAAATTTTGAATTGCGACAGCGGATCTGTTGCCGAAAAAGTTGGAATATTGCCTAACGATTGCATCGTTCAATTCGATGGTGTTGACGCCATCGATATGCTTGACGTTGCCTATTTCGACTCGCAATCAAAGTTTAGTATTACGGTAATGCGTAACGAGCAGCCATTTACCATTCGCGTTCGTAAACCTTCTTGGGAACCGATGGGGTGGAATTTTTACGACGAGTGCTACATTGAACCTAGGTGGTGCGCGAACAAATGCATGTTTTGCTTCGTTGACCAACTACCTAAAGGCCAGCGCAAGACTTTATATGTCAAGGACGACGACTGGCGCCTGTCTTTCGTGTCCGGCAACTTCGTTACCTTAACGAATATTTCCGATTGTGACATTGCGCGCATTACGGATAAGAAGTTTTCTCCGTTGTACGTGTCGGTGCATGCAACCGATGACGAGCTTAGGCGCAAGCTTTTGGGAAATGACAAGGCGCGCCCTATACTTCCCTTGTTGAAACACTTTGCCTACAGCGGAATTAAAATGTACACGCAAATCGTCATGTGTCCCAATCTAAACGACGGTCAAGTTTTGCTAAAATCTCTCATCGATTTATTTGACCTGTATCCTGCCGTTCAAAACGTGGCAGTGGTGCCCGTTGGCTTGACTAAGTACAGAGAAGGACTTGCGGAAATAAGTCCTGTATCTGCCGCAGTTGCACAGGAAACCATAGATATAGTTGAAGCTTTTGCTCAAAAATGTTTTGACCGTGTTGGTTCGCGTTTTGCGTATTGCTCGGACGAAATGTACGTTTATGCCGGCAGAGAACTTCCCGATTACATTTATTACGGCGACTTTGAGCAAATTGAAAACGGCGTTGGACTAATTGCAGATTTCAGGCATCAATTCGAGCTTGCTTTTGCCGATGCGGTTTCGGCAAAAAGCAATTCATTTACTTCAGTTTGCGGTGTTTCAGCCTATAAAGTTGTTAGTCAAGTTGTAGAAAACGTTGTTAAGAGTTTTCCTGAAAGCAAAGTTAACGTTTTGTCGGTTACTAATAAGTTTTTCGGTGAAACGGTTACCGTATC
>CAYYTD010000087.1:0-5377 GCA_964474475.1 uncultured Oscillospiraceae bacterium
AAAGGGAGCAGACTGTAAATCTGCCGTCAACGACTTCGGTGGTTCGAATCCACCTCCTCCCACCATAGTTCTGTGATTGAAGTTTCGTTCGGTTGCGGGACTATTTTTTTTTGCATTTTTTTTCATTCCGCAAGCAAGTTGAGCCCTTTGTTAGTAGCGCAGCCTGCCTGCGTTTTTTTTCTTTTGTTTACCAAAACTGCCATTGAGTATTGGCTGGCAAGCTTAATTGACTTTGTTAGTATTGATCCTGCTATTCCTATCTTCGGCTTTTACACCTACTCGTTTTGTGTGGTACATTTCGTCAAACTAAAATTAGAAAACTTTTCTATTGTCAAATCGTTTTCTTCGTGTTAATATTTAATAAAAGAAAGTTGCAATAGTGGAGTGTTAACTCAATGAATTACACCAAGCCTAATTTCACCAAAAGCATTCTCAATATTTCAGCATCCCTTGCAAAATACTTGCAGGTGCAAACGGACAAGCCGTCGCTGGCAAATCTTGATCAAGTTCTTTCAAGTAGCAGTGCCAAAAATGTCGTATTTATTTGTTTCGACGGTATGGGCATCCACCCTTTGCAAGTCAATCTGTCAAATAATTCCTTTTTGCGTTCGCACGTAATAGACGAGCTAACGTCCACTTTTCCGTCAACAACCACGTGCGCCACAACCACCTTGGCAACGTGCACATACCCGCTTGAGCACGGATGGCTGGGGTGGACCTTGCACTTTGACGAAATAGATGCCAACGTAGACGTGTACGTGGGCAAAGAACATCAAACAGGCAAGGACGTCAATTGTGTCTATCCACTTGAATTCAACGGTGCATACTATTTTGACCGCTGCCGCATTGATGACGTCACGTTACACACAGTTTTTCCTCACTACGTTTTGCCTTCCAAGCTTGCGCAAAACCACGTAACAAGCAACTTGCAAGAGTTTTGCCTTGCAATTAATCAGGCTTGCGCGCAAAGCGGCAAGCAATTTGTGTACGCCTACTTTCCCGAGCCCGATTATACCATGCACGAACACGGCGTAACATCGCAGCAAGCCAAAACGGTAATTGAAAGCATCAACAAAGCGGTGGTGGATCTTGCAAATTGCTGCCCGAACACGCTGTTCGTAATTACCGCCGACCACGGGCAAATCGACGTAGCAGGGCAGGTTGATTTTTACTTGGATGCCGAGCTAATGGCAATGCTCAAATGCCCACCCTATTTGGATGCACGCACTCCATGTTTCCGCGTTAAGCAAAATTGTCTGCAAGATTTTGAAAGGCTGTTTACCGAGCGTTATGGTAGCGACTTCGAGCTGCACAAAACGGAAGAGCTAATTTCGCAGGGATATTTCGGTTCAAAGGGCAACAAAGCTCACCTTTTGGGCGATTTTATTGCCATAGGCACCTTTACACACAAAATTTTCAACGGCTATCCTCCCTGTGACGACGACATAGTCTTTAAGGGGCATCACACGTCTACCACGGAAGAAATGCTCGTGCCGCTAATAGTCATCCAAAATTAAGAGATGTGGGGCACACTCCAGATTCAAGTTTAATACTAATTTAAAACGCAATCGAATTTGTTTTGCAAATTACAAATTTCGGTTGCGTTTATTTTTGTTTAATTATGGCAATATTAATTGCAATGAAAAAAGACAGAATACCTTACGGAACCAACACTGACGAGCGTGAAAGCTTTTTGCCTCCCAAACTGGACGGCGTGCATCGAAAAACCAAACAAAACATGGAGAGGTAGTTTAATTGAAAGACCAAGTTCTAAGCGAAAGCAACTACAAAAGTTACGTATTTAGCAAAATGCCAAAAAGTTCTCACCTAAAAAATATGGTGTGGGCTTTCATAGTAGGCGGCAGTATTTGCAGCGTTGGGCAAGCGTTTATCATGCTGTTCTCACAATGGTTCAACGCGCAAGATTCCTCAGTTCTTGCATCGGCGGCACTGGTGGTTATTGCTGCGCTAATGACAGGTTTTGGCGTTTACGACAATATTGGGCGCTTTGCCGGTGCAGGCTCCACAATACCAATTACAGGCTTTTCAAATGCAGTGGTGTCTCCTGCGCTGGAATTCCGAGCCGAAGGGTACGTTTACGGCGTAGGCGCCAAAATGTTCCTTGTTGCAGGCCCGGTTATCGTAAACGGAGTTACTATTTCTGTAATAGTAGCCTTGATTTCCCTGATTTTTGGAGTACTTTGATATGAAAATGCAACAAAAGGCACATTATTACGACAACAGAGTACTGCGATTTAACTCCGTTCAAATTGTTGAAGGTTTTGCCGTCGCCGGTCCCAAAGAGAACGACGGAAGGTTTCGCGGATGCTTTGACGTGGCATTAAGCGACGACATGTTCGGGCAACAAACCTTCGAAAAGGCGGAGCGCAAAATGTTTGAGTGCGCTCTAAACGGAGTAATAGCCAACGCCAATTTAGACGAGCGCAGTGTGGGCGCCATATGCGGCGGAGATTTGCTCAACCAAATTATTTCGGCATCCTTTTCGGCGCGAAAGCATCACGCAGGTTTTTTAGGTTTATACAACGCCTGTGCAACTTTTTGCGAATCGCTAATAGTTGGCGGCACACTAGTGCAATGCGGCGTTAACAATGTTATTGCCATTGCAGGAAGTCACTTTTCCACGGCTGAAAGGCAGTACCGCTTTCCTCTTGAATTGGGCGTTTTGCGCTCTCCGGTAACGCAGTGGACGGCAACCGGAGTGGGCGCCACGATGCTTGCAGCAGGGGGTTCTCAAAGTCAACTTCCTGCTTTGTGGCTCAATTCCGCCATGATCGGTCGCGTGGTGGATTGGGGCATTCTGGATGCAAACAACATGGGTGCGGCAATGGCACCTGCCGCATGCGACACGATTTGCGCCTACCTGTCGGCAACGGAAACCACTCCCGCCCAATACGACGCAATTTTCACGGGCGATTTGGGCAAGCTCGGTTCGGAAATATTGTACGATTTGGCGATGCAAAAGGGTTACGATTTGTCAGCCGTTCACAAGGATTGTGGCGCGCTATTGTACTACGACGAGCAGCAAACCTATCAAGGCGGTTCTGGCGCGGCCTGTTCGGCATTGGTGTTCAACGGATATATTATGCATCAATTACGAAAGCGCAAGTGGCGCAAAGTGTTGCTGGTTGCCACTGGCGCACTAATGAGCCCAACAACTTCCTTTCAGCAAGACAGCATTCCTGCAATAGCTCACTTGGTCGAGGTGGAATATAAATGAGTACTTTCATGTCCTTTGTAAAAGCTTTTTTGGTGGGCGGCGGTATATGCTTGCTTGGGCAAGTAATCATCAATTTGACGCACCTAACCAACGGCAAAATTCTCGTGTTATTTTTGGTCAGCGGGGCAATTTTGGAAGGCTTTGGGCTATATAGTAAACTGATTGAATTTGCAGGCGCAGGGGCAAGCGTGCCCATTTCGGGCTTCGGCTGTGCCCTTGTTAAAGGCGCCAAGCAGGCAGCGGCAAAAGAGGGTGTTTACGGCGCACTGAAAGGTGGTCTTTCCGCATGTGCAACGGGCATAAGCGTGGCGATAGTGTCGGGCTACTTGGTCGCCGTGCTGTTCAAACCGCACACCAAAAGAAAGTAGAGCAAATAATTTCTACGTCAGTTGACAAAAAAAATCGTTAATCTCGCTTCGGCAATCACTTACAATAATGGCATTTGCTTGGTTGTAACCAGCTTCCGCTTGTTTGCAAATTTCAATGAGTTAAAGCAAAACAAAGCGTCAGCATGATATTTTCAACAAATTCAAAATTTCGGTAACCCTTGCGCGGGGCGGTGAATATATTGTACAAAGGTCAGCACTTTGAATTACTCCTACGTTTCCCAAATCGAACGCCACGACAAGAAAGTTAAAAAGCGGCGTGCTTTTCGCCGCATCACAATTGCCATGGTCGCCATGCTGCTTTTCGTTGCGGCTTGGCGCTATTGGCGTTCCATGATGCCGGTAGCCATGAACATAGCAACGGCAACCGTCAACGCCGAAGCAACGCGCATCATCAACCAAGTGGTGTGCGATGAGTTTTGCGCCGTGGCCCCAAGCGAACTTATTACCACAGTAACGGACGATGACAGCCAAGTGGTAATGATTCAGGCAAATACCGCCTTTGCAAACACACTCTCACGCCAAGTTGCTTTGTCAATACAAAGCAAAATCGACGATATGGTCAGCCACGATATTCACATTCCGCTAGGCACATTGTCAGGCGTGGTGCTGCTTGCGGAAAAAGGTCCGTCCTTCACGGTGGAGCTTTCTCCCATAGGCAGTGTAAGGTGCAATTTGCAATCTGTCTTTGAGTCGGCAGGTGTCAACCAAACCTTGCACCGAATTTACGCAACCATCATTTGCGACGTTTCCGTTATCATTCGTTCTTACAAGCAAACGGTCACAACGGAAACCTCCGTGTTACTTTTGGAAAGCCTCGTGGTGGGCAAGGTTCCTTCAACCTACTTAAACGGCGGAATCAAATTAAACGAAAGCAAATAATTGATCAACCGAATAATTGCAAAATCAAGTAGTTGCAAAAATAGTTAATAACAATTAAATGTTTACTTCGAAAACAAATTACTTGCCACCAATGAAGGCGTTGTTGTTTGATAGGCAAACATTAAGATAGGTAATTTTCAAAAGCGGTGCAATGGCGCCGTTTTTTTTGTTTTCCACCAAATGTGCACAAGTTATGCGCACAACCCCGCATTAGCTACCATTTTTCTAAAATTGTGGATAACCGCATTTTACCGTTTTTACCTTCAAATAACTTACTTTTTACCATTTACCAAAAACCTTTTATCGATTATATCAAAATAAATATATCGTTACATCGCTCATTTGAGCTTTATATCTCCTACAAAGCACCCTTATAAAGATTGATATAAGACATTACAAATAAAATGCTTCAAAAAGGTCAGACCTTCCGTGAAGCACGCTTTGATATTGCATCCGGTATTGACCTTTCGCCACACCCCAGCCAACATCCGAATTCAATTTAGAGCCGCATTAAACCTTCCTTTATTTATTTTGAGTTCAAACGCTGTTGGGCGCTTTGACATTCGTTACGCATTCCTGCCGTCCTCATTTTTCCTTCAGCCCCTTTTCAAGGCTGGAGTGTCCTATTTAAAGTGCTTTATTCACTGTGATTAGTGTTTGCACAACTTCTATTTTAGTATTTATATAATCTTTAATTGTTTTAGTCGTGCAAATTGTTTGTCAAAAATTTCTTTTTGTGTTAATATCTATTTGCAACGATGACGAAGCAAAAGAATTTGCGGCAAACGACGCATTCAGCGAGTAAGGAACGGTGTAAGCCTTGCCGTCGCGCAAATAGATATTCCCTTCCGAGTTCAAACGGTGAACGTTA
>CAYYTD010000088.1:0-5317 GCA_964474475.1 uncultured Oscillospiraceae bacterium
GGCATGCATCCCCTCATTCCCTATTTGCTCGGTCAAAAGCATCCCAAGGGAAACCGTCTTACTGACGTGCAAAAATGCGTGCGCACGGGTGACATCGAAGAAGTCGGCGACGACAGCCACCTTACCTTTTTCGAAATGCTCGGCAATTGGTCGCTCGGCGATTACTTCAACGAACAATCCATTAAGTGGAGTTACGAATTTTTAACAAGTCCCAAGTATTTGGGGTTGGACGTCAACCGCATTTCCGTAACGGTATTTGCCGGTGACGACGACGCTCCGCGTGACGAGGCATCTGCAAAGGTTTGGAACGAATGCGGCATCCCCAAGGAAAGAATTTTCTACCTGCCAAAAAAGAACAACTGGTGGATTGCCGGAACTACGGGACCTTGCGGACCGGATACGGAAATCTTTTGGGATACGGGCAAACCTGCTTGCGGCGAAGGATGCGACCCGAGTTGCGATTGCGGCAAATATCTTGAAATTTGGAACAATGTATTCATGCAGTTCAATAGACAAGCGGATGGGACCTACTTGCCGCTTGCTCAAAAGAACGTTGATACGGGCATGGGACTTGAACGTACCGTTTGCGTGCTGAACGGTTTAAAGTCCGTCTACGACATCGACCTGTTCCAAGGCGCATTTGAAAAAATTCAGCAATTGAGTGGTAAAAAGTATCAAGAATCCACGCAAAAGCCTATGCGCATCATTGCTGACCACGTTAGAACGGCAACCTTTTTGATAGGCGATCCCGTGGGCGTAGTTCCCTCCAACGTAGACCAAGGCTACGTGCTGCGCAGATTGATTCGTCGTGCGGTTCGCATGGCAAACTCTCTCGATATGCCCAAGGGCAGTATTGCTACCATTGCGCAGGTGTACATTGACGTTTACAAGGACGTTTACCCCGAGTTGGTGGCAAACGCTGCAAAGATAATTGACGAGCTCAACAAGGAAGAAGACAAGTTTAGCAAAACGCTTGTTGCTGGCGAAAAGGAATTTTTGAAGGTTATTTCTCACATCCCCGGCAACGTTGTTCCGGGAGGAACGGCGTTCAAGCTGTACGACACTTTTGGCTTCCCCATTGAAATGACGGAAGAGCTTGCCAAGGAACACGGCTTTACGGTAGACGTAGAAGGCTTCAAGCAAAAGTTTGCCGAACACCAGCAAAAATCTCACGCTGGCAGCGAACAACGCTTCAAGGGCGGCATGGCAGAAGGCGGTGGGGTGGAAACCACCAATTTGCACACGGCAACGCACCTTTTGCAAGCAGCATTAAGAAGAGTTCTCGGCGACGAAGTTAAGCAAAAGGGCAGTAACATCACGCCCGAACGCTTGCGTTTCGATTTCAGCTTTGGCAGACCAATGACCGCCGAAGAAATTGCCGAAACGGAAAGGCTTGTAAATGAAGCCATTCAACGCAAATTGCCTGTAACCTGCCAAGAATTGCCCATCGAAGAGGCTCGCAAAACGGGCGCCATCGGCTTGTTTGGCGACAGATACGGCGAAATCGTCAAGGTGTACACGATGGGAGATTTCAGCAAAGAAATTTGCGGCGGTCCTCACGCGGCAAACACCGGCGATTTGGGACGTTTCGTCATCACCAAGGAACAATCCAGCAGTAGCGGGGTGCGCCGTATCAAGGCGGAATTCAAAAAGGATTAGCTTTGGCAAGGTTTTGCAAAAGTACCCTTCACGCTCTCGTGAAGCTAACAATTGCCCTTTGCTGACTTTTGGCAAAATAAATAATAACAAACAAGGCATCGACGTTTTTCGTCGGTGCCTTTTGCTTATCTTGTTCGTTGTATAATTCGTTTGTTTGGGTCGGTTGACGCATTTGCCATCTTTGCTATTTTCAAAGTGACGTTGCTCGTCAATTTTGCGTATATTTTATATGTTAGTTACAATGACTACTTATATAATAATATAAGTGCCGTTCGTTTTGCGAAAATAATTACTCGTGGGCGACTTGCAATTCTTTGGGCGTTTGTTGTTGGTTGGGTATCCACAAACCGTTGACGGCGGGTAATTCGTTAGGCGCGTTGCTCTTGATTGAATTAGTTGAAATTAATAGAATTTTCGTACGCCAATTCGCACTCGTTTTGTTGCGTAGCTACGCGTTAAGGGCAACTATGGATTCAGCTTGCCTATCCAGCCTGTTTTTCAATTCTTCGTCGACGATTAGCGTGGTATTTGCTTTTACGTTGTGCAAGCTGTTTTTAATTACGCATTTGAGCAAATCAAACCCTATAACGGCATCGGAAGATACGTAAGTGTACAAAAAGTCGCTCACCTTTTTTGCCGATAGTGCGGTTGCCGCAAGTTGCATTACTTCCAACGGCACCAGCGCCGCCTTGTGGTATTGCTTTTGCAGCTGGCTTGTGCGATGTTTGCGCTCCTCTTCGGTATTCTTGGCAAGGCGCATGGCGGCAATTATGTTGTCAAAAGCCTCGCTGTCTTCGTCGGCAAGCTTGTAAAAGCGCTGTCTGCATTTTTCCAGCGTAGATAGCTCCTTTGTGAGCAATTGTGCCGTTTGCTCGTCGCAGTTTTTGGTAAGGGTTACGTTAATTGCCATTTGCACGAGGGCGACGGCTTTTGCACCGACTACGGCAAGTGCGCTGCCTCCTCCGGGCGTTGCCGATTTGGATGACAAACAGCCGTCGTATTTTTCAATTGAATATTCTTTGTACATAGTTTTACCTCTTAACTTTATTTTACACTAAAGCTTTTTGCAAGTCAATGCAGTAGTGTAATTTGCTTTGACTAATTTGCTTTGTGTTTTCGTTCGTCGCAAGCAGTCGTGTATCAAATCAAGTTGTCATGTTTGCAAATAAATACTTTTTATTTTTGAATGGTTTTTGTCTTAATTGTCTTTTCGTGTCGTTGACATTACAGAGGCGAACTGCTAGCGGTTGCAGCGTAGAGCCAATGCCGGTTGCATCGAAAAGCCTGTGGGGGTTATAGTGCAAAACCGACAGTGGTTGCAAATTGCTCGTTGGTGGTTAGTTGTAACTATGAGCAGCGCAAAAGCAACTGTCAAATGGTTTTCTCTCCCTATCGGCTTGTTAATTGTTGCAAATACCCTTTTGTTTTAGCAAAATACGTTCGACAAAAAAATAATTGATAAAAAATTAAAAAATATGCATTAAACGTTTGACAATCGGCAATCATAGTGATATATTAAGTACAGAAATTAGCAGTCGTTCCGTTCGATTGCTAACACTCAAAACTTTTATGTGACAGTGAGGCGACTATGCTATCCGACAGAAAGAAGAAAATATTGCGAGCGGTGGTGGACAGTTACATAGATACTGCAAGTCCTATTTCCAGCAAAGGAATTCAGGAGCAGTATTTGTCGGAGTGTTCATCGGCAACCATTCGCAACGAGCTTTCGGCGTTGGAAAGCATGGGCTACCTAATTCAGCCGCACGTTTCTGCCGGGCGTGTTCCTTCCGAAAAAGCATTTCGTTTTTACGTAAACGAGTTGTTGGTCAGTGACAAGCTTACCCCGCAGGACGTTGAGCTCATCGATGAGTATTTTATTCGTCGCAACGGCAACTTGGAAGACATCATGCACGCCGTAGCGCACATGATAAGCGAAGTAACCAACTACACGGCTGTCGTCGTCAAAGAGGACATGTCTGACCGCATTACGGCAATTAGGTTGTTGGATTTGTACAACGGCAATATGCTTGCGGTCATCGTTACGGACAGTCGCGTGCTCAAGGACGGTATGATCGAAATTCCTGACGGGTTTGACGATGCGTTAATTGCCAAGGCGGAGCGTTGGCTCAATAAGTTATTCGTGGGCAAGCATGTTTCGCAATTCGTCAATTTCGACTATCCTTACACGCTGGTTAACGACGAATTTTCACAGTACAACGCGCTGTTCAAAAAAATTATCGACGTACTCAAAAAAGTATCCCTTGCCAACGGTATGGAAGTGGACATGTGCGGCGAAAACAAAATTTTCGGGCACAGTGAGTACTCCAATGTGCAGTCGGCACAAAAGTTCCTCAGCGAAATGGAGAACAAAGACAAGGTTGCAACCATGTTCACCGACGACGGCGGCACAACGGGCAGCGTAACGGTCAAAATCGGCTCGGAAGACAACGCGCCGGAAGGCTGTTCGGTTGTTACCACGCGCGTTAGCCTTGGCGACAACGTTAGCGGTTCCATCGGCGTTATCGGTCCGGTGAGAATGGATTACAAAAAAGTTTTGTCCGTGCTGGACAGAATAAGCAGCTTAATAATAGATATGATAGGCGGTGACAGTAACTCATGAGCAAAGAAAAGGTAAATAAAGAGCAAGAAAAAGCGGAAACCGTTCAGCCGGTAAGCCACGAAGAATATCAAGCGTTGGTGCAAGAAAACGAAAAGCTTATTTCCGAAGTGGAAAAGCTAACCGAACAGGTAGAAAAGGTTCAAAAAACTTGCAATCGCCTGCAAAGTTCGGCAGACAAATCGGATACTTATCTCAACCAACTCGTGGCTATGAAGAGCGACTTTGAAAGTTACAAGCGTAGAATAATCACCAACAACGAGCAAGCAAAGTTGCAAGGCGTGCAAGAAGTGGTCGTCAAGTTGATTGCCATTTGCGACAACTTTGAATTGGCGCAAAAGCACTTGTACGGTGATAACCTCAAGGCTTTCCAAATGGTTCACAGTCAGTTTTTGCAAGTGCTTTCGGAATTGGGCGTAGAAAAGTTGGACGTTGCAGGAAAGGAATTTGACTGCATGACGATGGAAGCGCTTTCCCAAATGGATCGTGGCGAAGAAAACAAAGGCAAAGTGTACAAAAACGGCTACGTGATGGGCGACAAAGTGCTTAGGTACGCTCAAGTTATCGTAGGGGCTTAACGCTCAAAGACGCATTGCCTGATACAAACGTTAAATTAGCATACTACCTTCCCGAAAGGAAAGGTTAGCAAATAAATTTAGTAAATAATAAAGGAGATATATATTATGGGAAAAATTATCGGTATTGACCTTGGTACAACAAACTCGTGTGTTGCCGTGTTGGAAGGCGGCGAACCCGTTGTAATTACTAACTCCGAAGGTAACAGAACCACTCCGTCGGTAGTGGCTTTCACAAAAGACGGAGAAAGACTCGTCGGTCAAGTTGCAAAGCGTCAAGCAGTTGTAAACGCAGACAGAACAGTTTTGTCCATCAAGCGTGAAATGGGTACCAACTACACCGTAGAAATCGACGGCAAAAAGTACTCTCCGCAAGAAATTTCGGCTATCACCCTTGCCAAGCTCAAGGCAGATGCCGAAGCTTACCTGGGCGAAAAGGTAACGCAAGCGGTAATTACCGTTCCTG
>CAYYTD010000089.1:0-5219 GCA_964474475.1 uncultured Oscillospiraceae bacterium
AGACTGGAAACTTTACACTTTTGACACCAAAAGCGAAGTTACCAACAAAGTTACATTGAAGCTTAACGACAACACTTCGATTATTTCCGGTATAGTTGACACCAGTGACTGGGAAACCGTTACGGAACACGGCGTGACCGTTGCCAACCCCAAAACCCACGACGAAGACTCGGAAAGTTTGGACAAAAAAGTTTACATGCTGAGCGGAACGGATGCTAACGTGGCGATCGTATCCAAGGCATTCTCCATCGCTGCCGACAAATCGGCTAAAATCACCGTGTGGCTTGACGCCTCTTTGGTGACGAGCGGTAATGCAAAAATTTCCGTTCATACCAACTCGGTAACCAGCCTTGACTTGCAACGCGACGGCGACAGCAACGACCAACTTTACGTGTCCGAATCCGCCATTACAAACGACGGTTGGACTGCGTACACCTTCTATCTTCGTAATAACAGCTCTGACTACAAATACATGTACCTGAGCGTTTCGCTTGGCGATGTGTACGAAAACACCAAGGCTACCGGAACTTTGTTCGTTGACGACATTACTTTTGAAAGCATCACCAACAACGACTACCGTATTGCAAAGGAAGACAGTTCCGTTAAAGAAACTGCTAAATACGCGTTCACTTCGACCGATACGGACAACAGCACCAAAGCTACGCTCGTTGCAGGCATCACCGACGAACACGTAAAATTTGACTCCACTTTGACAAGCGGCTCTTACCTTGAAGAAGCTGACGCAAAAGTTAACGGCAAATCTTACTCTCCGTTTATTGAAAACGACCTGACCATTTACAAGCTTGCAAACGACGGTAACTGCTACTCGCCCGTTTCAATGAAACTCTCCGACGCAGACACCTTTACCATCGTTGAAAACTTTGAAAAGGCCGACGTACTTCACGTAACGTTTTGGTTGAGAGTGGTACAAAAGAACAAGCTTGCAAAAGCTAATGTTTTGTTGAAGCAATGGAAAGACGGCGAATGGCAAACGGTTGACGGCGGAAGCTTTACTAGTATCGTTACCAGCACAAACATCGTTGAAGATAACTGCGGTTGGACACAATATCACGTTTACGTTACGCCTGCTTTGTACGAAAGCAAGTTGACAATGGAATTCTTCCTTGGTAACGAAAACGGCTACGACGTGAACGGCGAATTGCAAACGGCTCCCGAAGGAACGTTGTACGTGACGGCTCCTCAGTACGAAATGGTTACCGCGTCGAGCAGCGGCAGCAACACCAAGACGGTTAACATTACCGGAACGACTGCCACCACTAACGGCGTAACGAACGGTTCCTTCTCTTCGTTGTACACCGCAAGCAACATTCCTCAAAGTTGGTACCCCGTATTTGCAGGCAGCAACGCTTTGTACAAAGACGGTAAAGGCAACACCTACCCCACCGGAATAGATACCACCAAGGCTGCAACCGAAGGCACCGGCGTTGAAAGAGAATGGGCGGAAGCTCCTACCTACGACGACGTGTATCGCAACGTATTGAAACTGAACAATGCGCTTTCAACCAGCCAAGGTTTCGTTTCTTCTAACCTGTCCCTCTCTGCTAAAACCGTGTACGCTTTCTCCGTGTTAGCAAAGACCAATGGAAATACTCCGTACATTTACCTCATCGATGCCAAGAAAGCACGTGACGAAGAAGGCGTGATTATTGCAAGCGTTACGAGCAATGCTGATACGTCTAAACTCGTTGCAGACAGCGTATTTGGTATGGATGCCGAAATCGGTGACGGATGGACGAGATATTACTTCGTTGTTGTTACCGGAAGCGAAACAATGTCCGCAAGACTTTCGTTGTTTAACGGAAGCATTGACGGCGCAAGCCCTGCAACCGGAACTATTTACTACGACCAAGTTAACATGACGGCTATCGGTTCGTACACACTTGAAACGGATGCCGAAGACGAAGAAGCAACCAACTCGGAAGTGAAATTTGCCGCTAACACCGGATATACTTCCTTTGAAGATATTGAGCAATTAACGGATAAATCCAACTTGACGATTAGCCAACCGTCCGAAGAGGAATGGAAGGAAATTACCAAGATTGAAAAAGCCGAAGAAGATACCGATGACGACGACACGACCACTACCACCAAGAAAGAAGTTGACTGGGCATTACTGTTCGGAACTATTTCGAGTATTGCTTTGCTTGCAGCGTTGATTATCGTTGTGGTTGTAAATATCTACAAAAAGAACAAAAAGAAATAAGTTGTACTAATTGAATAAAATTGAAAGCGTTTGCGACGATTGTCGCAAACGCTTTTTGCTTTGTATACGTTTTATTATTTTAATAGTTCCCAAGAAAAGGCGAAAGCACTATATCTTTCCATTGTGTGAATAAACGAAAGACATCGTTACTTGTTAATACGCCCATGCTGATTGAGATAATTGAGAATGTCCTCTGCGACTTCGTTAGGCGTTTTGCCGTCGGTTGAGAAAATGCAGGTTGCAAAACGGCTGTACACGGGAGATCGCTCGGTTATCTTTTGTTGCAAAAACTCTACGCTTTGCCCGTCGAAAAGTGGACGGGGCGGATTGCCGAGCCGAGAATGAACCGTTTGCGGCGTTGCCGTTAGCCACACGACGACGGCATTGCGACAAAAATCGCCAAACTTGCCTGAAAGAGGCAAACCACCGCCGCAGGAAACGACAATGTTGCTACCGAGAAGGCTTTGCAAAATGGTATCTTCGGCGTTGCGGAAGGCACTTTCGCCCTGCTGAGAGAAAATTTGAGAGATGCTTTTGCCGAAAAGACTTTCTACTTGAAGGTCGGTATCGACAAATGGAAGAGATAAAGAGGTTGACAGCAACTTGCCCACCGATGACTTGTAGCAAGCAGCAAAACCTATCAATACTATTTTCATACGCTAAGCAAAGAATTTAATAACGCAAATCTGCATAAAAGCCCTTGTAATAATTACACAAATAAAGTCTACTTTGCCGAAAGACGGTCGGCAAGATAATCGACAGCGCGGAAATAACTGACGATGCCTTCGCCGACAAAACGAGCGACACAAACATCGGCAATTACGTCGGTGCGGCGGAATTCTTCGCGACTGGAGACGTCCGACATGTGCACGTCTACCACGGGAAGTGGCAAAGACTCGATGCAATCGCGCAGGGCATAGCTGTAATGACTGTAAGCAGCGGCGTTGAAAATGATGCCGTCGCAATCTGTTTGTTGAAGAATATCTACCAAAAAGCGTTTGCGTGCCGTAAAACTTGGGATTGCGGCTGCCGAGCATATTCATATTGACACCGTTGAGCAAAAGAAACTTCATAAAACACCCAAAAAATTAGTAAGTAAAAAATTCTAACAACCGTTAGCCTACGAAAAATAGCTTGGACGGTTGAATATTTGACCTTTGAAAACAGCAACGACAAAAGACTTCGTATGCATGGCAAAGAAACTACTAAAAACGTTATGCCCGACATGCGTGAAACCGTTGCCAAAAGATTCGTTCTGCATCACATGACAGTGACAGAAAGCGTGAGCCTTACACTACGCTATGCCACTATTGCAAAACGATGCCCGACGATTGAATGCGTGAGAGCAAAGAGCTAAAAGACGAAAAGTCGTTTTGCATGGGAGTATTAGTCCACAAAGAAAAACTCTTGGCGCCTTGGTGATAAAGCATTTCCAGCCCATTTGCAACGACGATGTCCCTTTGTTGCGCCTGCTGAAGAAGTCCGCTTGTGCCGCAATAGCTTGCGCACAGCAAAAACTTGCAGCTATCCGCCAGATGCAGAGTTTTCTCCCAGTTGCACTCAGGAACGAAAACGAGTACGCCTTCCCTTGCCTTTGCCGATGGCTGAAGCGCATACCTTGAAGTGAGAGCATCGGCACGGCTTTGAGTGCGGTTGATGACGACGACATCGTCCGTGTACTCACGAATAGCCGAAAGACACGCTTCCGCTGCTCCGCCTGCGCCCACAACGAGCAGCGGCGCATTACTGACGTCAACGCCGTGCGCCCAAAGGCTTTGCAGAATGCCGTAACCGTCCGTTGAGGTGGGACTAATATTTATACCTACAGTGTTGACGGAGGGAATATCCGCCGCAAACAAGCTTGCAACGCGTGACTTGAATGGCATGGTGACGTTGACACCGTGAAAAGCGTTAATTGTGGAAAGCAAAGTTTCGTCTGAGCAGTCTTGCGGCAAGCTTACCGCTTGATAACTGCACCACTCGCCGACGGCATTGGACAATGAACACATCAGCAAAGGGGACAGGCTTGCGGAAACGTTGCTACCAACTACGGCGAAACGCCACGGCGTGACACCGATAGCCTTCCAAAAGGAGGGAAAGGAAACGGGAATGCAATCCGCCGACGGGACCAAACCGCCACCACAAGCAACAGCCAACGCTACTTGGCACATTTGCATGCGATGATCGTCGGTAAAACTAAACACGGGATAATGTGTGTGCAAAGATCTGCCCAAAACGAGCAAATTGCCCTGCGAAAAACTTGCGTTACAGCCAACGGCGCTCAAAGCATTCAAAGTTTGTTCGATGCGGTCGCTTTCCTTAACCTTAAGCTCGGAAACGCCGCAAAACTTACTTTCGCCGGCGATAAAAGCCGCAATGCATGATAGCAAAGGGATTTCGTCAATGGCGTTACAAACGTCTGATTCCGTTAAACAAAAAGGTGACAGCGTGGAAAAATTTGTCTTGGAAAGACGGATATCTGCAACACTACCGCAAATTGTGTTTGTTACGTTACAATAATTAACGTCAACGCCGATTTGGCGAAGGGCGGTAAAAAAGCCCAACCTTTGCGGCTGAAAGGTAACGCGCGGAAGAAGGACGCTTTTGCCGCCGAGCAATGCCAGCGTTGCGACGACTGCCGCCGAAGATGCATCGGTGGGGACATCAAGACAAAAACCGCTAAATTTGCTTTCGCCAACGACGAAATTATCCTTGAAGGCGCCGAGCGAACGCATTAAGTCTTCCGTGTGGGTACGCGTTGTAATGCTTTCGGCATAAGTCGTGTTGCCTTGAGCGAACAAAGCGGCAATAAGTACGGCGCTCTTGACCTGTGCAGAATTGACTTGGGCAACCAAATTTGCCCCTGTAAGCTTGTTGCCGCCTACAATCGTGAACAAAAAACCGTCGTTATCGTCACATTCCAGTGAATACTTGGCGCCAAGCGCTACAAGCGGTTGCAAAACCCTGTGCATAGGGCGACGAACGAGGGAGGAAT
>CAYYTD010000090.1:0-5187 GCA_964474475.1 uncultured Oscillospiraceae bacterium
GTGGAGAATTTTGATTTGACCGAGGTGAACTGCTCTGATGCAGTAACTATTAGTAATAGTGCAAAATCTGCTGTGTCGGAACGCAACAAATCGGTGTACTTGGGTGGTGTTGCGTTGGGTTTAACGATAGATGGCGACGGCGTAACGGTAATAGGTTTAAACGAATTTGTCGACAGTTCCGGTGCTTTGATTTGCCCTGCCGTTGATGCAGGGATTGAAATTAATGACGTCATTGTGGAGCTTGACGGCAGAAAAGTTTTTAATTCATCTAAGCTTGCAGAAATCGCTACGCAAAGTGGTGGCAGAGCGTTGAGTTTAAAATATATTCGTAACGGAAACTGCGAATATACGACCATTACACCTAAAACTGACTTTGCTACGGGGAATTACCGACTGGGGCTTTGGACGCGCGATTCTTCAAGCGGATTAGGAACTTTGACTTTTGTTAAAAAAGACCTGACTTTTGGCTGTTTGGGGCATCCTATTTGTGATGCGGCGGGTAGCTTGGTTCAATGTGACAACGGCGGCGTTTTTGGCTGTACCCTTAACGGAATTGAAAAGGGTAAGCGTGGTTCTGCAGGAGAATTGAGAGGTCAAATTGAATTTGAAAACCGTTTGGGCAGTTTACTTGTGAACAACAAATACGGCGCATATGGAGTTTTTGATTCGTTGCCGTCCTTTTGCGGTAGAATAATTGAAGTTGCCGAACCTAGTGAGATTAAGCCGGGAAAGGCGACGATTTTTTGCCAACTTCCTCAGTGCGAACGGACAGAATATGAAATTGAAATTGTTAAGGCATCCTTTCAAAGGTCGTGTGAAGAAAAGGGATTGGTTGTGCATATTACGGACAAGCGACTATTGGAAAGTACGGGCGGAATTGTGCAGGGAATGAGTGGAAGCCCCATCGTGCAAAACGGAAAACTTGTGGGCGCCGTTACTCACGTGTTTATTAACGATCCTACTCGCGGGTACGGAATTTACGCTAAGTGGATGGTTAATAATTAGCTTGCTACGATGTGTTGCATCAAGCGAATTATTAAAACACTTATGTTTATTTTAGTTGCATCGCGTTAGCACATGTAGTTGCGGATGCATAAAAGCGTGAATAACTTCATATTAATTGATATGAATTTGTTTTGTTGCGTGAAAAATTTTTGCATCGACGTTTGGGATGATTTGCGCTGTAACGTTGGCAAAATAGTTCTTTGCTGCGTTGTGTTTTGTGCAGTGTTGGTTGCGGGAATTGCTTTGTATAACGCAAAAATAGGCACTTGGTGGAGCGATAACAGATACAATTACGTTTGTTCTTTAATATACTATGGCATCTGTCGAGCCGTAATTTGTACGGTTGTTACGTCGATGCTATTTTCACTTTTACTCGTCGTATCTTCACTTAACAAGTATTGCGGTGCTATTAAATACATTGCGTTGCTAGTTGTAGGACTTTATTACGGTGGTTTTGTGGCGGCGTTATTTGAAAAAGCTGTTACGTTGGGTATTATATATACGGTTTTTTACGTGTTATTAAGCGGTGCAGGGTTTACGATGGCAGTCTTTTTGAATTGTTGCAACCATTTTCAACATTCTTCCTCTTTTTGTCAGGCAGTTAGCGACAACAAGAAAGTTATGCTGGATGTGTTGGCAGTTCAAGTTGTTAAATTACTGCTTTTAATTGTTCTCTTGAAACCTATCACGTCTGTATTGTGATTATTTTAGGTCCTTGATTTAACTGTTTATTATAGCAATGACGGTAACAACGTTAAATATGCAGAAATTAAAAATGATATTTACAAATCTATTTTTATAGTTTGGTTTGAATTGCTTAAAAACGTTTGTTAATTCGGCACTTATTTGATATAATGTAGTGGACTTGAAACTTATTCATCAACAATGAGTATTAAAGAGAGGTAACATGAGGGCTTTTATTATCGTAATTGACGGTTTTGGTATTGGAGCAATGCCTGATTGTAAAAAATACAACGATGCCGGTGCTAATACTTTAAAGAATATTCGCGCCGCTTATGACCTTAATATTCCTACTTTGGCAGAGCTTGGATTGTACAACATTGAGGGTACCTACAACGACGACAGAATGCCCGAAGGTGCGTATGCTCGTTTGCAAGAGTTGTCGAAGGGTAAAGACACAACCGTTGGACATTGGGAAATGTCTGGCTTTATTACAAACGAATTTTTGCCTACTTTCCCGAACGGATTCCCCAAAGACTTTATTGCTAAACTGGAAGCGGAATTGGGCACGAAAGTGTTGTGCAACAAGCCGTACAGCGGAACGGAAGTTATTAAGGATTACGGCCGCGAACATCTTGAAACGGGCTATCCCATAGTGTATACCTCTGCCGACAGTGTTTTGCAAATTGCAGTACACATGGGCAAGTATACTATTGACCAGCTGTACGAGATGTGCGAAAAGGCAAGGAAGCTTTGCGCAGGCAAATACGGCGTGGGACGTATAATCGCGAGACCTTTTACTGGCGAATATCCTTTCGTTCGCACAGCTGAACGCAAAGATTTTTCGCTTAATCCACCTGCAAAGACGATTTTGGATACCGTTAAGGAAGCAGGATTACATACCGTTGCCGTTGGCAAAATTGAATACATTTTCAATGGTCAAGGCATCACGCGCAGCATTCACACCAAGGATAATCTTGATGGATTAAACGTGACGTTGGATATTGCAAAAGAATCCTTTGACGGCTTAGTTTTTGTAAATCTTGTTGATACTGACATGAAATACGGACACAGGCGTGACGTTTTTGGATATGCCGAGGCGTTGGAAGAAATTGACGGCAAAATTGCCGAACTGTTAAAACTGCTGAAGCCCGATGACGTTTTGTACGTTACGGGAGATCATGGATGCGACCCAACTCACAAACAGCACACCGACCATACGAGAGAATATACCCCTTTGTTGATTTACGGCTGCGAAGTGGTGCCAACCGATTTGGGAACGCTGCAAGGGTTTGACGTTATTGCCGATACCGTTAAGGAACAACTTGGACTTGGGGTTGGTAGCAAATCCGTTTGGGAAATAATTACGAGATAACGATTTTGGGGTCGGTGTGCATGCCGAGTAGTTTTGCTTGTCGTGTGCGCCGACGCATTGACACAGCCGTATTTTTGTGCGGTTGTGTTTTCTAATTAAGTCGATTTGCGGAGTTGCCTTGTGCATGAGCACTTTGACCGAACTGCTGTTGGGTTTGCTTTGGGCTTGCGTTTGTGGTCGGCTTGTTACTTGTGGTAAATTGATATGAATAATGCAAAAGAATATAAATATTTAATATTTGATTTTGACGGTACAATCAACGATACTTCGCAGGGCATTTACGCAACTTTTAAGGCGGTGCTGGATAGCTTTGAGGTGGATTATTCCCACGTTGATTTTTTCGAACATATCGGTCCGCCGTTAGATTTTAGCTACAACAAGTTAGTTGGTTCTCAATTGTGCCGAGAAGCAATTAAAAGGCACTACAGGTTCTACAAGGAATTACATGCCGACCGTTTGTGCCGAATATACGACGGCATCGATTTTGTGATAGAATCTTTGCACGAAGCCGGCTACGTTATTGCTCTTGCATCCAGCAAATATGAGCCGCATTTGGTATCACTTTTGCAAAATTTAAAATTGGACCAGTTTTTTACTTGCATATACGGCCAAACGGAGAAGCGAGGATACAAAGTAGAAATTCTGCGTCAGCTAATTGAGGATAACCGTTGGGAAAAAGAGCAGTGCATCATGATTGGCGACACTCTTTACGACGTAGAAGGTGCGCACGGTAACGGAATTGACGTTTTGGCTGTGGCCTACGGTTTTGGTAAAAAAGAAGATTTGATTGCCGCTCATCCGGTTGCGGTTGTCGACACCCCACAAGACGTACTAAAATTTTTTGCGTAACGGTGTCAGTTGGTGGTCTTGGTGCATACTGTTGTATATATTATTGTAATTGAGGTGGCTCGTGAGCGCAACTTTGTTGGTGTTGGCAGGTGGATTCGGTAGCAGATTTGGCGGTTTTAAGCAAATTGAGCCGATAACGCCGTCGGGCAGAGTGATTTTGGATTTTACCGTTTACGATGCAGTAGCGGCGGGATTTGACAAAGTGGTATTTGTCGTCGGCGAAAAATTTAGAGATCAATTTATTGCAACTGTCGGTGCGAGAACTGAAAACTTGGTTAGCGACGTTAAGTACGTAACGCAAAGCAATGAGGACTGTCCTGTAGGTCGCAATAAACCGCTTGGAACTTCGCACGCTATACTTTGTTGTAAAGACGTGATCGATCAGCCTTTTGCTGTTGTTAATGCCGATGATTACTATGGCAAAGACGCACTTGTGTTGGCTTACAAGCATTTGTCCGCTTTTAGACCATTTAGTTTTGGAATGGTATCCTATTTGGTAGGAAATACTCTTAGCCCTAACGGTGTTGTGTGCCGTGGCGTTTGCAAATTACAAGATGAACACCTTGTTGACATTGCCGAAACAAAAGTGTCGCTTGCTTGTGACGGGAGTGTACAGTGCCAAGACGGCGTTGTTTTGCCTGCCGAAACGCCCGTATCGATCAATTTGTGGCTTTTAGGTCCAGAAGTTTTCGATGTTTTGGATAAGCAATACAAGGCTTTTTTGACGGGCGCTGACTTGATGACGGAAGAGTTTTTGATTCCTTTGTCCGTTAAAGAAATGCTAAATAGTGGAACTGCAACGGTAAGAGCCTATTTGTGCAAAGACAAATGGTACGGCATTACTTATCGTTCGGATTTGGAAGAGGCACGCAAGGGATTGGATTTGCTTGTTGACATCGGTGAATATCCCGATTTTTGATTTACCAATTGAATTTAGAATAACACCTAAGGAGACAGTGCGATGACTGATATTGAAATTGCTCGTAATGCAAAATTGCAACCGATTGATGAGATAGCTGCCAAAATTGGCATTTCGTCCGATTTGTTAGAGCCGTATGGCAAATACAAAGCAAAAATTAATTCGGCAATAAACGTAAAAGATAATGCAAAATTGATATTGGTTACCGCAATTAATCCTACGGCGGCAGGCGAGGGGAAAACTACGGTGTCCATTGGGCTTGCCGATGGGATGAACCTGATAGGAAAACAAACTTGCTTGGCATTGAGAGAACCCTCCCTTGGCCCGGTTTTTGGCATTAAAGGTGGTGCAACAGGTG
>CAYYTD010000091.1:0-5125 GCA_964474475.1 uncultured Oscillospiraceae bacterium
GACGTATTTGTCACAATCGAATGCTTGTTTCATACTTTTCCCCTCCAAACCCTTGCCTTGCAAAGGTGAAAACTATTTGCCTGACCAAAAAAACTAATCGGTGACGGTGTGAAAGAAATAGAAATCTAACAAATACCGACCGCTTGGAACGCTGCCGTCCGTCATTTGCTTGACGAGCAAGTCCATGTCGTAAGGTACGGACACGCGTGTGTACGACCAAGTTTCGTCGTCGTAGTCGATAACAATTGCCCTTGCAACGGGGTTTTCGTGGCAGCCTACACTGCCGACATCAACGTAGAGCCTATCTCCCTGCAAATCGCAAGGCTCGTGCTTGTGACCGAAAAATACGGCGTCGCATTGGTAATGCGCATACATTTTGTCAAACTTTTCCGCCGTGGGATTGGGATCCAACGCATCGAAGGGATAGTGCCGCGAAAGATAATCTTGCGAGCGGCAGTAATGCTCGAAAACGATGGTTTTGCCGCCACACGTGCGCACGGCGTAGTAGGGAAAGCGAGCAAAAGCCTCTTCGTTGCCCTTGAGCGTGTTGAAGGTGAACACTTTGTGCGCTTCCGAAACATG
The DNA here is from genome assembly GCA_964474475.1 of uncultured Oscillospiraceae bacterium. GTDB lineage: Bacteria > Bacillota > Clostridia > Christensenellales > CAG-314 > Fimimonas. The sequence continues at coordinate 583 of CAYYTD010000091.1, forward strand.
GCTCATGGGCTTGGCAGCCGTCTGTCCGCGCAAAAAATCCCTGTCGTGGTTGCCCATTAGGCACAGCACGTTGTGCTGAGTGAGCAACTTGAAACACTCCAAAGACGAGGGACCGATGTCCACCACATCGCCCGTGTGAATGATTTCTTGACAGCCGAGCCTGTGCAACTCCGCCAAAATGGCTTGCAATGCAGGCAAATTGCCGTGCACGTCGCTTATTACGCCTATTCTGTTCACCCGTGTGACCTCCAAAACAAAAAATCGACAACGTCCGTCGCCGAAATATGCCGCCAACCAAACTTGCATTGCGATTGGCACTTTACCGAACAATTATACATTGTTTGCCTGCAAAAAGCAACAAACAACGAATAAAAATAACGCAAAAGAGAAAAAATCCAAAGGGAAAAACCATGCGCAAAAAGTGAACTGTGTTAATATTAAACCTTTATTTACTTTTTTGTTGCAACGGAGTGCGAAGTGTGTTACAATTATCGTTGCAGTGGCAAGATTGCCACCATTGCGGCCAAAAAACTCGAACGGGCAAGATTGCATCGTTGCGAAAAACAACGCAAAAACTGCTTGGCAAGCGAGGAGCGTGCGTTTTGAGCAAAAGGACGCCGACGAGCTTGCAACCGAGTTTAACGACACATAATTACGTTCCCCACGTAGCACCTTGGGGAACCTTTGAGAGGAGAAAAATGAAACAAACCATTAACGACAAAATTAAAGCCATCAAGTACAAAAAGCCCGGCGCACTTGCATACAAATGCGTTATGTTCTTGGCAAGATGCCTTTACTACAAAAAGTGCAAAGTGACGGTGAACAGCACGGTGGACTTTGCCAAATACAAGGGACAGCCGTTGATCATCGTATCCAACCACGCATCGAGAATGGACTACGCCTTTGTGACCTTTGCAATGAACAAAAGCAAGCGCAGAATTAACTTTGTTGCGGCGGAAAACGAATTTCACCGTTCGAAATTTAAGCTTGTGTTCGGTTTGGGCAAGGTTATACCCAAAAAGAACTTTGTGCCCGACCTGAAAACGATAAAATCCATGGCGCAAATACTCAAACGCGAAAAGGAAGGCACGGTGTGCATCTTCCCCTGCGGAATGTCGACGGCATCGGGTGCGCAACAACCCTCAATGCTGGGCAGCGGCAAGATGCTGAAACACTTTGGCGTGCCCGTGCTTGGCGTGCGCATTCACGGCGGGTACTTTGTTAGCCCCAAATTTGACATTACCGAGCGTGCAGGCAAGGTGGAAATTGACATATTTGAGCTGTTTACCCCTGAAGAGTTGAAAACGATGGACGAACACACCGTTGACTTGAAAATGGACGAAGCCATTTACACGGACGACTACGAATGGAACAAGACTCGTCAGCACAGCTACAAATGCAAGGGAGAATTTGCAGGAAATCTTCATCAATTGCTGTACAAGTGCCCCGTGTGCGGTGAAGAAATGCAAATGGAAGGCAAGAGCAACACCATTAAGTGCCTGAAATGCGGCAACGGCGCAACGCTGGACGACAAATACAACCTCGTTCCGCTGCCGGGCAGCAAAGTGCCGGAGAATATTCGCCATTGGTTTGACAACGAACGCCGCGACATGCGCAGAAAGGTGATGCAACCCGACTTCCACATGGAAGAACATGCGCAACTGGGCGTGATGAGAGAATACGAATACATGACGAAGGGCAAAACCTGCGACGTGGTTGGCGACGGAATTATAAGCTTGGACAAAAACGGATTTAAGTACGTGGGCACACGCAACGGCGAGCCTTGGGAAGTGACCATTAAAAGCGACGTTATTAACACGCTGTGCCTGCCGCTTGATGCAAGTTTCTTTTACACCTACGCCAGCGGAGAATTTTTGCAGTTCATACCCGATACGGCAAGCTGCATGCGCTGGTCCTTTGCCGTGGAAGAAATGTACCGCACGCTTGGCGGAAAATGGCAAAACTACCCTTGGTTCGACTACGAACACGACGCTCCACTTGTGGAAGGAAAATAGCAGACAAACAACACCTAACAATAAAAAGCAAATGCCGATGCGAAAAACGCATCGGCATTGTTTTTTTGTAGAGAAAATATATTGCAAAAACTTTCGTTGGCTTGGTGAGTGGCAGAAAACTTGCTTTGGAGGGAAAATCACTATCGCAAAAAGACGTCACTGCCGAAGAAACTTTGCCACGGAAAAGAAAAAACCGACGGCAAGCACGCATCGGCATTGTTTTTTTGTAGAGAAAATCAAATTAGAAGAAAGCAGAGTGAATCAACCGAGAAAATCAAATTAGAAGATGATTAAAGAAAATCGGCTGAAAAACTGAAAAGCGGCCAAAAAAATCGACTTAATAGGAAAGTGCAGGGACGGTAAACCGCTAACCGAGATGGCTAATTTAGAAGAAAACGCCGGTGATGAAGATTTCTAGCCCTATGGCGACGAGAATGCAGCCGCCGAGAATTTGCGCTTTGTTGCCCAGCTTGGTGCCGAACTTTTTGCCGACGTACACCGCCGCCAGCGTGATGGCAAAGGTGACGGCTGCAACGATGCCCACGCAAAGGAGTATTTCGGCAAGGTTGTAGTCGGCACGAGCAAAGCCGACGGAAAGGGCGTCGATGGAGGTGGCAACGGCTTGCAAAATGAGTGCGCCAAAGGTGAGTGCCTTGGCAGGGGAATCTTGCTCCGTGTTGCTCTTGGCGCCGTCGACAATCATTTTGACACCGATGACGGCAAGCAAAATGAGGGCAACGACGGGGACGAACTTGTCGATGACGTCAAACTTGGAGAGGAGCGTGTGGGCGCAAAGCCAACCCAAAGTGGGCATTGCTGCCTGAAACAATGCAAAAACAACGGCGCATAACGCTGCCTTGCCAAACTTCATTTGTGGTTCGTTGAGCCCATTTGCCATGGATACCGCGCAAGCATCCATTGCCAAACCTACACCCAAACCAAGACTGATGACGACGAGTTCCCACATGACGAACTACCTCCGTTGCGGCGATTGTGACAGGGAATAAAAAAAGACTACACCGAAAAAACGGTGTAAGTCTCGTTCTTTAACGCGGTGCCTGACTTTCGTCATTGTGTAGACACGGCGACTGTGAAATAGCGAACTACTCCCCTACATTGGTAATATTATACACCAAACGGGAAATTTATGCAAGGATAATGAAGGGGAAAACGGAAATTGGGGTGGCGGAAAATGGGAATGCGGTTAGTGCCGGGCAGAAAAGGCAGGGGAAATGGGCATAAAAGGACCGCCCTTGCGAAAACGCAAGGGCGGTAATATCATATTGTTGTATTAGTTAAGATTTGCTAACTTGATAAACTGTTTGATAGTTATTCGCCACAAGTAGCATCATTAAGTGTACAGTTGTGATCACTATTATAAATATTTGCACCCAAATGGCAAGTATGATCAACGTCGATGCCACTAACGGTTACTTTGCCGCCAACAGGTTCGTGAATTATAACTTTATAATTTTCAGCAGTTGTGACGGTCGAATCGAAGGTAACGTTTTCGCACTTATAGTTGGCTGTTGCGATGTAACCAGTGAAGCTACTGGTTCCGCCACATGCGAATACAATATCTGCCCACCAACCACTATTGCCTGTGCTCCATCCGTAATCTTCTAGGGTTCCGTCTGTTCCCGTGTTGTATACTTTAGAATCGGATATGGTTGCATTACAACCACGGAAATATGCACCGTATTTTTTGCCGATAATCGTAGAATTAGAAGAAATAGTGATATCTGCATAAATACCAATGAAAATTCCTGTGCCGTTCGATGCAATTATGTCAGTGTCTATGATGGAGATTCTTGCGCCGTCGTTCTCGGCCGCACTACTATTAGACGTTACGCCATAGGTTCCACTGGTTTTAATTGTGCAATCTACAAGAGAAACGTCAGCCAATCCTGTAACATGGACTGCGGCCGTAGATGCTGAATCAATTGTTACATCTTGCATGGAAACGCTGCCACCATAGGTTGCAACAACTCTACTATTGTTATTGCTTTTGATAGTGCCGTTTTTAATTGTTAACGTGCCGCCTTGTCCAACAAAGAACATAGAATAGTAATTACCATTACTTTCGAGTTTATTTTCGAGAGTTTTGCCGTTTAAATCAACGATAAGCGATTGACCAGCACCAACAACGTAGGAACTGGTGTCGCTCGCCTTAAGATGGGAAGCCATTCCCGCGATAGTAACTGTTGTGCTAGAACTGCCAACCGTCATTGTGCCGCTCAATTCAATCAATGCAGGGTTAGCTACGGAAGAAGAAGTAATTGCAGTCGTTATATCCGTTGCGGTTTCAGTTTTTTTAAGAGTGCCGTAACCAGTAGAGGTAAGAAGTGCCCAACCATTTTCCGCCGTTGCCTTGTCTGCACCAACGAGGACGATTTCGTTCTTGGCAGGGTTCCAGTAGAATGCGTAACCTTGTGTGACAGGAATCATAGCTTCCGTGTTAATAAGGTTTTCATCGAGAGCCTTTTTAACTTCGGCTACACCACTGGGGGCACCGTTTTCTGCCGTGT
>CAYYTD010000092.1:0-4999 GCA_964474475.1 uncultured Oscillospiraceae bacterium
AATTGATTTTAGAAACTATTTCGTCTGATAGAACCTTATCAAAAATCGCGTTATACTTTTTGAGCAAAATATCATCACAAAAAATAACGTTTCTGATATACGAACGGTTCAATTTGCCATCGACAACGGCGGCGTTACCAAGCAAATTTTCTACGTCCTGAATAACGGCAGGGGAATCAGCCACTTGCCTTGCGATGTCGTCACAATCCATCACGGCAAATCCCTTTTGCCTTAGACAATTGCCAACACAACTCTTTCCACTACCGATTTTTCCCGTGATCGCCACCACTTTACGCTTCATAAAGGGAATTGCCCTCCTCGGTTTCGGCAACAAGCGGACAAGCAAGAGTTGCCGCGTTCTCCATTTGCTCCTTAACGATCTTCTTGACTCTTTCTGCCTCCTCAACGTAGCAATCGACGATGAGTTCGTCGTGGACTTGCAAAACGATTTTGCTACGCAAGCCTTCTGCCTTGAGGGCGGAGTCGACCTTGAGCATTGCGACTTTCATAATGTCTGCCGCGGTACCCTGCAAAGGCATATTCATTGCGGCGCGTTCGCCGAAATTGCGCACATTGTGATTGCCGGATTTTATTTCCGGAATTTGCCTGCGCCTTCCAGAGAGTGTTTCGACATAGCCGTTTTGCTTGGCAAAATCGACAAGCCCGTCGAGATAACTCTTAATCGTAGGGAAACGTTCAAAGTACAGTTCGATATACTTCTTTGCCTTTGCCATGCTTATATTGGTGTTGTGCGACAGGCCGAAATCGCTAATGCCGTATATTATGCCAAAGTTGACTGCTTTTGCCATTCGGCGCATGTCGGGAGTGACTATTTGCGACGGTATGCCGAGCAATTCGGAGGCAACCTTGGTGTGGATGTCCTCTCCGTTGCGATAACAATCAAGCAGATTTTGGTCACCTGATAGCGCAGCAAGCAAACGCAACTCGATTTGCGAATAGTCTGCACCAACGAAAACGCCGTATTTGGGCAAAAACAATTTGCGAATTTCTTTGCCGAAATCTTCCCTAATCGGGATATTTTGCAAATTAGGATCGCTACTTGATAACCTGCCCGTTGAAGTAAGCGTTTGGTTGAAGGTTGTGTGCACCAAACCGCCCTTAACGAGGGGCTTTAATCCGTCTACGTAGGTGCCGAGAAGCTTGGTGACCTTGCGATACTCCAATATTTTTCCGGCAATCGGGTGCATATCGGAAAGAAACTCCAACACTTCGCTATCCGTTGCGTAGCCGCGCTGCGTTTTTTTGCCGTGAGGCAGGGCAAGTTTTTCGAATAAAATGCGATTGAGCTGTTTTGTACTGTTAATATTAAATCTTTCACCTGCAAGAGAATAGATTTCTTCCGTTATTACGTCACACTTCTTGTGCAAATCCGTCGACATACTTTCCAGTAAAGTCATATCGACCTTGACGCCCTCACACTCCATACGGAAAAGCAAATCTGCCAGCGGCAACTCGACGTCGAAATACAAAGATTCCAAACCAAGCCGTTTGAGCTTGTTCATGAGTGCATTTGCCGTGTAAAAAACGGCAGCGCAATAGTCTGTGCCGAAGCCGTAGGTAGCACTGAGAGACTGTACGTCCTTACAGGCGCGGTATTCGACCAAATACTGCATAATGCACACGTCGTACTTTACGCCGCATATATCCGAATCGTAGGCCTTGAGCAGGTGTCTCAAAGACTTTACGTCATACACTGCCTTGGGAACAGGCGACAACAACAACGGCTTGAGCGTGTCCAGCGCGGCGGCCGTGGTCAATTCGTCAAGAAAGCTATCGGAAGTAACCACCTTGTACTGCTTGTCCTCGGCAAGAGCCAAGTAGGGAGTTTCGCCGTCCATGTGGAACGCCACGAGCGGTGAAGAAAGACAACGACCAACCAAATCGTTAAGCGCGTCAAGAGGTGTGATCTCTTCCGTTTGAACGGACACCTCTCCGTGCGTTTCGATACCGTCGAAATTCATTTTGGAAATGATGCTCTTGAACTGCAAATCTTCTAACATTTGCTTGACTTGAACGCTTTCTTGAGGCAACGAACAATAATCCGTGGAGTATTCGACGTCGGCATCGGTGACGATTGTAGCAAGCTTTTGGCTTACGTAAGCAAGCTCTTTGCAAGAGGCAAGGTTGTCCTTGGTGGCACCCTTTTTCATGCCGTCAAGTTGAGCGTACAGGTTGTCTAACGTGCCGTATTTTTGCAATAACGTCGTTGCCGTTTTTTCTCCTATGCCGCGAACGCCCGGTATGTTGTCCGACGTGTCGCCGCGCAAAGCCTTGAAATCGACGATTTGACTTGCCGTTAAGCCATAATTCTCATAAATGGAATCGGGTGTGACTATTTCTACTTCCGTCACACCACGTTTCGTGAGCAAAACCGACACCGTGGGACTGACGAGTTGCAACATATCCTTGTCGCCAGACAGTACGTAAACGTGGCCATTGAAGTTTTTACTAATGGTACCTATTATATCGTCCGCCTCGATGCCTGCCTTTTCTATTACGACAACTTGCATTTTGTTGAGCAATTCGTGCAATACGGGCATTTGCTCGGCAAGGTCTTCGGGCATGCCCTTGCGAGTAGCTTTATACTCGGGATAGATGTCCTTGCGGAAATTGTGCCCATGCTTGTCGAAAGTAACGATCAATTTGGTCGGTTTGTAAATGTTGAGCGCTTTGAAAAGGATATTGGTAAATCCGAAAACTGCGTTTACGTTGTGCCCTTGCCTGTCGTTAAGGGTGGGCAAAGCGTAAAAGGCTCGGTTTACTATACTGTTACCGTCAATCAACATCAAAGTGTCTGTCATTGCTATACTCCTTGCTGTGAGTAATTTGTATATATTGTGCGTGCTACAAAAGTAGGCAAAAGCTATCGCGTTGGTATCCTTCAAACGTCGTTGCAACAACCGTCACAAGACTTTAATTGCCCTTGCAGGCGCAAAACTAACGTTAAATGGTTAATTTGTATATTTCGTTTTTGGAAACGTTACGGTCCTTGGCAACGGCTTTGATCGCATCCGTCTTTTTCATGCCGCCGTTGACGTAATAAGCAATATGCTCTTGAATAGACAGGGCGCACAACGGGTTTTCTTCCTTAGCAGAGTTGACCACCAAAACGAATTCGCCACGGCTGTCTTCAATGGTGTCGCCAAGGTGACAAAAAGTTGCACGCTCGTGCGTTTTTGTTAGTTCCTTGACCAAACAGCACTCGCGATTGCCCAATCGCTTACACAAATATTGCATATTTTCTTGAATATCGTGAACAGACAAATAAAAAATGGCAACACCGACTTTGCCGTCTAGCAGCTCGTCTCTATCCTTGATTTTTTCGGGCAAAAAGCCGTAGTATGTAAAGGGCGGTTGGTAGCCGCTGATGACGAACGCATTGACAAACGCCGACGGGCCACTAATGACGGTATAGTCATAACCGCATTTTTTGAGTTCATTGACCAAAACGTTGCCCGGATCGTTGATGCCCGGCATGCCCGCATCGGAGATGACGGCGATATCTGTGTTTTGACGGCAAAAGGACAAAATCCAAGCTTTGCTTTTCGTTAAACTTGTGATAGCTGTAAAGGGATTTGGAAATGCCGTACTCGTCTAACAAAATGCGACTGTGACGAGTGTCCTCGCAAAAAATAGCTTCGACACTACTTAAAACGTCGATTGCCCGTTGGGTAATTTCTTTGAGATTGCCGATGGGGGTAGCTACGAAATAGACCATGAAAGAAAACCTTCTTGTTGCGTAAATAATTATTGCTGATTGTACCAAGCCTTGGCTTGCGGAGTGTAATTGCCATTTTCGTCCGTTACGTACATGGGAGCGTGCAAAACGCAATCCGCCGCACCACACTTGACGGCGCGTATCAACACGAGATTGGGCTCTTTGCCTGGAGAAGGACATACGGGAAGTATTTCCTTGACTGCCAAATTTGCCAAAGCACACAAGGAAACGATCTCGGCAAGACGGGAAGATTGATGCACCAAGTAAAACGCGCCTCTATTGTTAAGCACCCTTGCCGCAGCAGTTATTACGTCTGCCAAGGTTGCCTTAATTTCGTGACGGCAAATGGCAAGACTTGGATCGAGTTGCATTTCGCCACTGCCCACCTTGCGGTAAGGTGGATTGCACACCACGACATCCGCCAAACCGTCGACCAATTTGTGAGCGTCTTTGAGATCGCCGCAAACTGCCTGCGCAACGCCGTTGAGATTGTTGAGAGCAAAATTGCGTTCCGTCAGCTCATGCAAATAGGGTTGAATTTCGATTGCCAACAGTTTGCGGGGGTGCTTTTTGTGAGCGACAAGCACGGACACTACTCCGCATCCGCTGCCGAACTCGACACAATACTTTCCACTCATATCTTTGCAAAAATTCGCCAGCAAAACGGCGTCGGTGGTAAAACGATAACCGACGGCACTTTGAATTATTTGCAATCCGTCGCACATTAAGTCTTCGACACGCTCGTGCGGTAAAAGTTGTACTTGCATAACACCTACAAATAGAGAAAAAAGCCCCTACTTGAACAAGCAGAGGCTAAACAGGTTGTTGATTACGCTTCTTCGATTGCGCCAACCGGACATTGTGCCGCACAAGCGCCACAATCTACACACAAATCGGGGTTGATTTCAAATTTGCCGTCGCCTTCGCTGATAGCTTCGCAAGGACAAACGCTTTGGCAACCGCCGCATGCAATACATTCATCTGTAATTTTGTGAGCCATGATTATCCCTTCTCCTTCCTTTAGGATGATTTGATTATACACCGATAAAAAATATTTGTCTACTGTTTTTACCCAAATAAAAGGGGCATTACCCTTTTATTATCTCCGAAAACACCACGATTGCATACCAATGAAAAGGAAAAAATAATTATTTTTGTAAAATCTGTTGCAAAATTTTTGGTTTTGAGCTACTATATAGCAGTACGGAGGCATAGCTCAGTTGGTTAGAGCGCTCGCTTCACATGCGAGAGGTCGTAGGT
>CAYYTD010000093.1:0-4977 GCA_964474475.1 uncultured Oscillospiraceae bacterium
AAGAAGTTCCGTTGCCACGGTACCAACGTTGTTATTTGCCCAAAGTTGCTTCCAAAACGCCAAATTTTCGGCGGAATCTTGAAGGGTGATGGGCTCGTCGTTGCGGTAGCCGCGATGGAAGACGGCAAGCGCCGAAAGGGCGAACATGACGTGCTTGGGTGAGGCGTTGAACTTGGCTACGTAGTCGTTGTAGGTAGGCAAAAGTCTTGTGACAAACTTTGTAGTAGAGTTAAGTGCAATGGACATGAGCATGTGCTTGACGAAGGGATTTTGGAAACGCTCGTAGACGCTATCGACGAAAGCTTGCACTTCTCCTTCCGGCAAGTCGATGGTCGGCTTGACTTCGCCCTCGGCAAGGCCGCGAACGAAGGCGAAAACGTCCTCGTCTGCCATGGCTTGACCGACGGTATCCAAACCGCACAAATACGCCACCGGTACCATTGCCGTATGCGAACCGTTGAGCACCTTGACCTTGCGCTGCTTGTAGGGCACTATGTCGTCTGCATAGATAACGTTTAGCCCCACTTTGTCCGCAGGGAAAGCATTCATGACGAAACTTTCCTTGGCAAGCACCCAAAGGTGAAAATACTCTCCCTTGACGATGCTGGTATCTTGAAAACCTATTTGGTTGCAAATTTCTTGGGCGTTGTCCCTTGGATAGCCGGGGACGATTCTATCCACCAAAGTGGAGGTGAAGTGGTTGGCGCTGTTAAGCCATTGGACGAAAGCTTCATCCATACCCTTGACCTTGGCAAGGGCGTTGAGTACGCGCTTGAGCTCGTCGCCGTTGTGGTCGATAAGCTCGCAGGGAATGATTGCCAGTCCGCTATCGGCACTGCCGCCAAAGTAATTGTACCTTTCCTGCAAGAAAGCAAGCAATTTGCCGGGGAAGGACTTGGGGCACGTGGAAAAATCGACGTCCGACTCGTCCAGTGCGATGCCCGCCTCGGTAGTGTTGGACACCACCACTTTGAGCTCCTTGCTGTGGGCGTAGTTCAAAAAAACATCGTAATTGACGTAAGGATTGACGAAATCTTGCAAAACGTCGATGATTTGCGTGCTTTGAACCTTTTTGCCGCCGTCGACACCCTCTAAACGGAGAGTATACAAGCCGTCCTGCTCTGCCAAATCGGCAACTCTACCCATGGGGACGGGTTGCACCACGACGACGCCTGAATTGATAACCCCTTGGTCGTTCATGCGCTGAATAATCCAATCGACAAAGGCGCGCAAAAAGTTGCCTTCGCCAAACTGCATGATTTGCACGGGGCGCGTTGCTGCTTGATGGTTGGTTCTGTTTAAGCGTTGCATATAATTGCTCCTTTGGCGCCTTTTAGTAATAGTATTTTACAAAACGGGCGCTACGTTGACAAGCAAAAATGGCAAACTTGCCGTTGCCATTTTTGCGCGGTATATTGCTTTGCCTGACCGCAACTAAACTGTTCCGTTGAGGAAATTAGGCAAGGTTGTAATCTATTAACGATTCCCCCGTTTCGCCGTCGAACAAATAAATGGACTCGGCAGGAACGGTGAAGGTGACGTTACTATCCATTTGCGGGGTTTCGTAAGGGGTGACCTTGAGAATTGCCTTGACGTTGCCGATGGTGACGTAAACGTTGGTGTTGTCGCCAAGAAGCTCGGTAAGCTCTACTTGACAACTGATTTGGCAACCTGCTTGCTCCTTGAGAGAAATTGCTTCCGGACGGAAACCGAAGGTGACCTCTTTGCCTTCGCAGCTTGCAAGCACTTGCTCCGACAAGATGCCGTGCAAGTTAATTAGCACATCCGTGTCTTCCAAAGCAAGCACGCCGCCGCTGACGTTGCCCTTGAGCAGGTTCATGGGAGGCTCCCCTATGAACCCTGCAACGAAGGTGTTGACGGGGTGGAAGTACAGCTCGTACGGGCTGCCTACCTGCTGAATGACACCGTCCTTCATGACGACGATTTTGTCCGCCATGGTCATGGCTTCCGTTTGGTCGTGCGTGACGTAGATGGTGGTTGCCTGCGTTTCGCGGTGAATTTGAGTGATTTCCGAACGCATGGTAACGCGCTGCTTGGCATCCAAGTTGCTGAGAGGCTCGTCCATGAGGAAAATGCCTACCTTGCGAATGATGGCACGCCCTACCGCTACACGCTGGCGTTGACCGCCGGAAAGTTCACGCGGTTTGCGATCGAGATAATCCGTTAAGCCTAAAATTGCCGCAGTTGCGTTGACACGCTCTTCGATGACGTCTTCGTCGACGCCTTGCAACGTTAACCCGAACGCCATGTTGTCGTACACGGACATGTGAGGATACAGCGCATAGCTTTGGAATACCATTGCTATTTGCCTTTCTCGGGGAGATTTGTCGTTGGCGCGCTCGCCGTTGATGAAGAAATCGCCTTTGCTGATGTCTTCTAACCCGGCAATCATACGCAAAGTGGTACTTTTGCCGCAGCCCGAAGGACCGACGAACACGACGAATTCACCTTGGTTGACGTCTAAGTTGAAATCGTGCACGGCGTGGAAGCCGTTGGGATAAATTTTGTTGACGTTGCGCAATGACAAATACGCCGTTTGGTTTGTTTCTTCCGTTGCAGTAACTGCCGTTTTTTCGCTCATTGTGTTACCTCGCGTTTATTTGGTGAGATTTTTTTAATATTTTGTAATTACTTTCCCTTTCAACTGCCAAACTTGCAACCTTTAATTGCTATGCTTACAATATTCAATTACTACGCTTGCAGATTTTGATTGCCGTGCTTTCGGCACTTGATTGCTATGCTTGCAAGTTACAATTGCTATATTTACAAGCTTTAATTGTTGCACTTGATTGCCGTGCTTGCAGTCTTTGGGAAAAATTAAATTCCGTTACGAATAGATGACCTAACTATTTTAGTTCGGCGTTGGTGATGTGGTCCATGTCGTCGAAATCTTGGTTTTCGCCGCACATTGCCCAAATGAAGGTGTAATTGCTGGTGCCTACGCCGCTGTGAATGGACCAACTGGGGGAAATGACTGCCTGTTCGTTGTGCATGACGATGTGGCGGGTTTCTTCCTTGGTTCCCATGAGGTGGAACACAACGTTGTCCTCCGACAGGTCAAAATACATGTACACTTCCATGCGGCGTTCGTGCGTGTGGCAGGGCATGGTGTTCCAGCAGCCCGTCTTGTCCAGCTCCGTCATGCCCATGGAAAGCTGACAGCTTTGGCATACTGCCGGATGAACGAACTGATTGATTACCCGTTTGTTGAGATTTGCTGCCTCTCCGCAAGGAACGTGACGAGCAATTTCCTTGGTGAGGTGCACGGTGGGATAGGTTGTGTGTGCAGGGCAGCTTGCCAAATAGAACTTGGCAGGATGAGCCCCGTCGTTACTGGAAAAGACAATTTCCTTGGCGCCCATGCCTACGTAAATGCCCTCTTTGTGATCCAACTTGTAAACTACTCCGTCCACGGTGATGCTGCCTGCTCCGCCGATGTTGATGACGCCCATTTCGCGGCGTTGCAAAAAGTAGTCGGCGGCAAGTTCCTTTGCCGTGCCCAACGTTAAACTACCCTTGACGGGCATTGCTCCGCCGAAAACGATGCGATCCTGATGGGAATAGGTAAGGGATATTTCGTCGGCAACGAAAACCTGCTCGACCAAATAATTTTGGCGCAGTTCTTCGGTTGTGTAGTACTTGGAATCTTCGGGATGATTGGAATATCTGGTGTCTAATTTCATAATCGTTGTAACCTCTGTTTAATAAACTTGACCGAATGGGCAATGTCGTTGCCTACCGTACCCTCGAAAACGAGATTCGCATCGGGATTTACTTTGTTGATTTGCGACAGTATTTCGTCGTAATCGAAGATGCCTTTGCCGACGGGGCACTGAACCAGTTTGTCCCCATCCACAATGCAATCTTTGAGATGAAATACCGTAATATTTTTGCCAAACAGCTCTAAGCCGCGGCGCAAAATGTCGTAGCGCTCGTTGACATTTGAAATATGCAAGTAATTGTATAAATCGAAAACGATGCGCACGTTGCTCCTGCCCATGCCGTCTACTGCCTGCTTGAGCCTGTCCGGACTGTAACAAACGTGATTGTACGCACCCTCGACGGCGATATACTTGCCCAAAGTGGCGGCGTAATCGGCAAGGTCGCCGAAAACCTCCACTACCCTTGCAAGTGCTTCGTCCGTGCGGTTGAGGGGATTGTAAGTCCATTTGTCGTCGTTGTAACTGCCCGTTTCCGAACCGACACAATCGGCACCGAGCAAATGCGCTACCGCCAAATAGTTGCGGAAAACTTCCTTGCCCAGCTCTACCTTTGCCCCGTTGGAATGCACGGGATTGAAATACGCACCGATGAGCGGAATGCTTTTGCCGGCGCTGCTAATTGCATTGCCGACCTGCTGTGCAACTTGGTTGCTGATGCCCCCTGCCGTGTAAGTGACACCGTCGATAACCTTATAAGCCACCAACTGAACGCCATCCAAGCCGTGGCGGTTGAGCTCATCCACCACGCCTTGCACGCCGCGAACGCCCAAATCGTGCGCGCGAATGAAAAGTTTCATTAGCGTTGAACGCGTCCAGAAGCGTCACCGTTCATGAGCGTTTCCGCTTCGCTTTCGCTGACGAGGTTGAAGTCGCCGGGAATGGTATGTTTGAGTGCGCTTGCCGCTACTGCAAATTCAAGCGCCTGCTTGAAATCGCCATACTTGAGCAAGCCGTGAATGAAGCCGCCGCTGAAGCTGTCGCCGCCGCCAACTCTGTCCACAATGCGCACTTGATACTTTTTGCTGTGGTAAAATTCGTTGCCGTCGTAAGCCAATGCGCTCCAGCCGTTATCCGATGCGGAATAACTTTCCCTTAGGCTAGTTGCAATATACTTGAAGCCGAATTTTTCCTTCATTTGCTTGAAGATTTGTTGATAGCCGCCCAGTTGCAAGTCGCCAGTGGTTACGTCCGTTGCGCCCGGCTTGAAGCCAAGGCACTTTTCGGCATCTTCTTC